>JAISMQ010000081.1 GCA_031276685.1 Treponema sp.
GCCGTGTCTTCCCCGCTGTACTGTTCGACAAGCTGGGGCGGGATCTCCTCCAGGAAGGGGGAGGGGGAGCTGTCGCGGAGTTCCTGCCGGTCCCGGCGTTTTTGGCAGCTTGAGATGTAGAGCTTGTCCCTGGCCCTGGTGATTGCCACGTAGAAAAGCCTGCGTTCCTCCTCCAGCGCTGCGCTGTTTAGCGCCGCGCCGTTTGGCGCTACGCCGTCCGGTTCCGCGCCTTCGCCGGACGGGGCCGCTTGACCGTCCTCAAGGCTCCGCTTGTGGGGGATAATCCCCTGTTCCGCCCCGGCGATA
This sequence comes from Treponema sp., assembly GCA_031276685.1. Classification (GTDB taxonomy): domain Bacteria; phylum Spirochaetota; class Spirochaetia; order Treponematales; family Breznakiellaceae; genus JAISFT01. Next base: position 307 of record JAISMQ010000081.1, read on the forward strand.
AACACCACGGGAAATTCCAGCCCCTTGGCGGCGTGGATAGTCATCAGGTTTACTTTGCCCAGCAGGGACTGCTCCCCGTTGTCGTCCCCGTCGGCCCGGTTGATAAGGCTGATACGGTTGAGCCAGGGGTAGAGGCTGGGGTCCTGGTTATCCTCGTCGCGTTCCCACAGTTCTATGCTCTTGATAAGGTATTCAATGTTGCTGAATTTCCATCTGGCGATTTTTTCGTTCTTGGCGTGTTCGACGACCAGGTGGCTCCAGTAATCGACGCTGTCCACCAGGGCCCGCACCAGATGGGAAAAGCCTTTTTTCCCCAGAATGGCTTCGCGGTACGTTTCGATAAGGGTGACGAACTCGTCAATGTCGCCTGAATGGGCGGGGGCCGCGTGCGGGGGGGCCGCGCCTTCGCCGTCCTGGAAAAGCCGCCCCTGTTCGGGCCGGTGCAGGGCCGCGCCCTTTATCCCCGGCTGGAAGCGGAAGCGGATCAGGGTGTCCCAGAGGCTGGTATGGTTTTTTTTCGCCAGTTCCGACAGCGCCGCTATGCTTGCCTTGCCTATGCCCCGGCGGGGCGTGTTGATGATCCGCAGTAGATTAACGTCGTCGTTCGGGTTCCCCACTACCCGCAGGTAGGAGATAATGTCGCGGATCTCCTCCCGCTCGAAAAAGCTCTGGCCGCCGGAAACCCGGTAGGGGATGTTTTCCGCGAGAAAGGCTTCCTCGATAGCCTGGAACTGGGAATTGGTCCGCAGGAGGACGCCGAAATCGTCGTAGCGCAGCTTGTCGTCGTAGCGCAGCTTTTTTATCTGCCCCGCGATAAAATCCGCCTCTTCCCGTTCGGTTTCGGGGCTGCACAGCTCGATGGGTTTGCCCCCGTGGTTCCCGGACCAGAGCCGCTTGTCCTTGCGGCTGCTGTTGTTGGAGATAACCCCGTTGGCGGCTTCCAGAATCGTGGTGGTGGAACGGTAGTTTTGCTCCAGCTTGATCTCAAGGACCCCGGGGAAATCCTCCTCGAAGCGGGCCAGGTTCTGGTAGCTGGCCCCCCGCCAGGAGTAGATCGACTGGTCGTCGTCCCCTACGACGCAGATATTGGCGGGCTTGCCCGGCCCCCCCTGTCCCCCCTGCGCGTCCCCCCGGGCGAGCAGCAGGAGGAGCCGGTACTGGATAAGGCTGGTGTCCTGGAACTCGTCCACCATGATGTAGCGGTAACGGCTGTGGTATGCGGCAAGGGTGCCGGGGCGTTCCTCAAAGAGTTTGATGGGGAGGCAGAGGAGGTCGTCAAAATCCAGGGCGTTGTAGATCGCCAGGCCCTGCTGGTACTCCCGGTACACGGGTTCCCAGACCTGGTCCGCGCCGCTGTCCCCCCAGCGCAGCCGGCCGATCTTGATGCTGGAAAAAAGCTGCCCCAGCTTGTAGAGGTCCACCCCCTCCGGGGCGATGCGGCATTCCCGCAGGCTTTCCCGGATAAGCCGGTTCCGGTCGGTTTCATCGTAGATCGAAAAGTTCTTCCGGTACCCCAGGGCCTCTATTTCTTCCCGCAGCACCTGTACCCCGAAGGCGTGGAAGGTGCTGATCGTTAAATCCCGCAGCTTCCTGCCGGTTAGCTCCTTGACGCGGCTTTCCATTTCGCGGGCGGCCTTGTTGGTAAAGGTGAGGGCCAGGATCGCGTGCTGGCCTATGCCCTTTTCCAGCATCCGGGCGATGCGGAACGTGATAACCCGCGTCTTGCCCGAGCCGGCCCCGGCGATGATCAGCAGCGGCCCTTCCAGCGTGGTGACCGCCTGCAACTGGGGGCCGTTGAGTTCTTCCTCGTAGTTTAGTTTTGGCATGCGAACAGCTTCGCTATGGCCCGCCCCGCCTTGGCGCGGTGGCTTATGCGGTTTTTCTCTTCTTCCGCCAGTTCCGCCACGGTGCAGCCCCGTTCGGGAAGGTAGAGGATGGGGTCGTAGCCGAAGCCGCCTTCCCCCGCGCCCGGGCCCCTGGCGATCTCCCCCTCCAGCGATTCCTGGGCGCAGACAAAACGGTTTTCGTCAAACAGCAGGACCATGGCGCAGACAAAGCGGGCCCCCCGCCGGGGCTCGTCTCCCAGTTCCTCCAGGAGCAGGCGGTTGCGCTCCCCGGAACCAAGCTTTTCGCCCCCCTGCGGCGGGGAATCCCCGGCGCGGCCGGGTTCGCCGGGCTGGCGTCCGCTGTAGCGTCCGCAATAGCGGGCCGAGTAGATCCCCGGCCTTCCGCCCAGGGCGTCCACGCAGAGGCCGGAATCGTCGGCCAGGACGGGTCCGGACAGGCCCCGTTCCGCAAGCGAAGCGGCCAGGGCCCTGGCTTTGATAAGGGAATTTTCCAGAAAGCTGGTTCCCGTTTCCGGGGGGTCAAAAATGCCGATCCCCCCGTCGGCCGGCAGTCTGATGCCAAAGCCCAGGGGGGCGAATATGCCGGAAAGCTCCCGTTTTTTATGAATGTTCCCGCTGGCAAGCCAGATGTTCCCGGCCGCCCCGGCTGTTTCTTGTCCCACGTCCCCTCCCGAAAGCGTCGCAGAGGGCATCGTAGCAGAACCGGGGACTTAGGAACATGGGGGCGCCCGGCCGCTCCGTACGGGCCGCAAGCCCGCCGCGCGGCGGGCTTGCGGGGTTCCCCGGCGGGGTTTAGGCCCCGAAGTGCCGCTTCAAAAGGCCGCGGAAACCGGCGCAGTGGCGGGCTTCGTCGCGGGCCATCTCGTGGACCGTGTCGTGGATGGCGTCGTAGCCCCGTTCCTTGGCCCGCTTGGCAATATCGGTCTTGCCCGCGCAGGCGCCGTGTTCGGCTTCCACCCGCAGTTCAAGGTTCTTTTTGGTGCTGTCCGTGACAACCTCGCCCAGGAGTTCGGCGAATTTGGCCGCGTGTTCCGCCTCCTCAAAGGCGTAGCGCTTGTAGGCTTCGGCTATTTCGGGGTAGCCCTCCCGCTCCGCCACCCGGCTCATGGCCAGGTACATGCCGACTTCGGAACATTCGCCGTTAAAGTGCGCCCTAAGATCGTCAAGAATATCCTGCTCCGCGCCCTTGGCCACCCCAAGCACGTGTTCCGCCGCGAAACCGCCCCCGGCGCTCTGTTCCTTGAACTTGGACGCCGGAGCCTTACACTGCGGGCAGGACGCCGGAGCTTCCGCCCCGGTGTGTACGTACCCGCACACCTGGCATACCCATTTCTTCATACTCGTACCCTCCATTCCCCGGCGCGGCCCTGCCGCCCGGTTGTAAAATTTCACGGTCAAACCGTGGTATCGCCTTCTTCAAGCGCCTTCCGGCAGTCCCCGCAGAGGCCGTAGAACACGGTTCTGCGGTGATCGACGTACAGGCCGCCCCCCGGAGCGGGGGGCGTATCGGGGGGCTGTATGCCGCCCGCCCCCCCCTGATTCTTGTCCGCGCCGCCGTCACGATCAACGATCGCCCCGCAGCCGGAGCAGACAAAATGACAATGGGGCTCCACCCGCCCGTCGAAGCGCTCCTCCCCCTGGACGACCCCCACGCAGGCCAGCTCCCCCTCTTCGCGGAAGGCCCTGATGTTCCGGTACACGGTCCCCAGGGACAGGCGCGGGAAGGCGGGTTTCAGCCGCTCGTACACCCAGCGGGCGCTGGGGTGGGCCGTCGTGGAACGGATCAGGGCGAGGATCTCGTCCCGTTTCCTGCTGTGCTTCTTTTTTCCGCCGGGCGCGGCTCCGTTCGTCATATTTTAATAATAATAATCATTATCATAAAAGTCAAGGCTTTTGCCCGGCCGTCACAAAATAAAAAACAAGGCCGTTTTACACCCTTTTGGCCTTTCATTTGAC
>JAISMQ010000166.1 GCA_031276685.1 Treponema sp.
ACGATATTTTTTACGCCACCAACGCCCAGGCGCTGCTGGGGGCCTAGGCGGGCCGGCATGCCTTCCCAGATTCTGCATGTCCTCTTTGGGGAGGATGTCATGGCCGGGATAGGCCGTTCCGTCGCGGCCCGTTTCGGCCCGGCGGCGGAGAAGGCGCTGGCGGGGGTACCGGGAGATCACCGGGGGGCCTTTGCCCTGGGCTGCCAGGGGCCGGATATTTTTTACCACAGCCAGGGGAGGCGCCCGGTCGGCCTTGAATACGGGACCCTGCTGCACCGCCGGGGGATCGGTCTTTTTACGGCGGGCCTCCTGGGCATGGCCCTCCCCGGTCCGCCGGAAACGGGGATCGGGGGGGCCGCCCTGGAAGCTGGCCCGGGGGCCGCCCTGGGGGGCAGCCTGGGGGCCTACGCCCTGGGTTTTATGACCCACGCCGCGCTTGACCGGGAGGCCCACCCCTATATCATCTACAAATCCGAGCCTGCGGCCTCCGGGCCGGGGGGCGGCCCGGCCAGAAACGGGTCCCGTTACCACGCCTTTTTTGAGCGGATCATCGACCTGCTGATGCTCCGGGAACTGCGGGGGGAGGAGTTCTGGGACCAGGAGGCCGTTCTGGCGCGGATCTGCGGGGAACCTCCGCCGGGGCTGAAGGGGCTTATAGCCCGCGCCCTGGTCCTGGCCTTTCCCGAACGGGCGGGCAAGGACGGGAAGCTGGGGCAGCGCATCGACAACACGTTTGCCGACTGCGCCCGCTTCTACCGGCTTACCAGCCCCCGGTCCGGCTTCCCCGCCGGGGAGCCGGATCCCCGGCTTCTGGCCTATGTGTACCCGGAGCGGCTCCCCGCCGGCCTTGATTTTCTGAACATGGAAAAGGCGCCCTGGTACTACCCTGCGGGGGCCGGAGGGGAGGATCGCCGCTCGTTCCCGGAGATCTACGCCGGGGCGGTGTCCAGGGCGGTTTCTTCTTTCGCCCCGCTAATCGCCGCCTGCCTGGAAACGGGGATCTTCCCCGTCCGGGAAGCCGAGCTTGCCATTGGCAACGGGGGGCTGTCGATACACGACGGCGAGGGCAGGCCCTGCGCCGCTACCCGCTCCGCCCCCCTGCCCCTGGACCGGGTGCTGCGGCAGCAGGCGGAACTGCGGGGCTTAAAGGCTGATTAGGCAGGTTAAATTGTTATAGCCCGGGGACGATACTGTAAGAGGGGGGATTATGGGAAAAGTTATCGTACTGTTGCTGCTTATTCTGGCCCTGGCGGGGGGCGGGATTGTCTGGTTTGATTATCTTAACCTTATCGATGTAAAAACCGTGCTGGCCCCGGTGTACCGCTTTATCGGCCGGGAGGGCCGGACTCAGGCAAAAACCAAAGCCGATGAATCCCTTTCCCTTGACGCCGAGCGGCTGGCGATACGGCTGGAAGCCCTGGAACTGCGGGACCGGGAGATGAACAACCGGGAGCGGGAGATTCAAATCCGCTACGCCGAAATTGAGCAGATGGCCCAGGAACTGGAGACCCGGCAAAAAGCCCTGGACGACCGGGAGAATTCCTTCAATGCCGCAATCCGGGAAGCCGAAACTAAAGACAGGATTGTCGAACAGAACGCCCGTTACCTGACAGGCATGGAACCTGAAAAGGCGGTGGAGATACTCATCGCCATGGATGACCAGGACGCCATCGACATTATCCGAAAGACCGAGGAAATAGCCCGGGCGGAGGAAACTACGTCCATCGTGGCCTACTGGTTTTCCCTGATGCCTGCGGAGCGGGCGGCGGAACTCCAGAGGAAGATGGCCGGACGCCCTGCCGCTTTGAACTAGAAGCCCGCTGTCAGCAGTATGCTGCCAGCAAACTGCTATAGCAGCGGGGCGTGGCGTGCCCGGTCTTTTTGCGAGGAGGCAGGGTGACCATTTTACAGCAATACTCAGGATTCCCCCTTTCCGAAATCCCCCGGACCCCGGAACCGCCGGAAAGCCCCGCGTTTTTTGAAAACACCTTCGTGGAATTCCTGCGGGAAGCCCGCGTAAGTGCGGAAAACTCAAGAAGCATGGAACGCGCGAGGTACGCGGAACGCGCGGCGGATCATTACGCGGAGGCTGCGGAGAGCGCGGAGGAGGGGGAAGAAACCGGCGGGGCTCCGGCCGCGCTTACTACGACCGCCTTTGCCACGACCGCGCTGTTAAGCCTTGACGCGGAGGCCGCGTCAAGGGCGCGTTCGGATTCCGCCGGGGATGCGGAAGATTCCCCCGGGGGCGCTGCGTCCTCGCGCCTGGGGGAACGCGGGCCGGACAACCGGCTCCCGAAAAACCGGCTTCCAGACAACCGGTTCCCGGAAGACCGGCTGCCGGAAGGCTGGGCCGGGGGCAAAACTCCGGCGGGGCCTGCCGATGAAACCGATGAAACCGTCGGGCTTGCCGCCGGCTTTGCCGTCAGCTTCGCCGATGGAACCGCCGCCCCTGGGGGGAGCCTTAGCGGAACGGTTGAATTTGCCGGGGAAGCGCCGGACGGGGATGTTCTGGCGGGTACCGCCTTGGCGGGTACCGCCCCGGCGGGCACTGTCCTGGAAAGCGCTGATCTGGAAGGCGTCGCCCTGAAAGGCGATGCCGTGAAAGACGCCGCCTTGAAAGACGGTGCTGCGAAAGGCGCCGCTTTGAAAGGCGCTGCCCCGGAGGCTGCGGCGCGGGCGTCCCGGGGCGGGGCGCGGGACACGGGGGACGCAGGGTCCGGGGGGGAAAGCCCGGACGCGGGGGATTCCGGGCCTTTGGCGCAGGACCCCGCCGGAACGCAGGACCCCGCAGGAACGCGGGGCCGCGCCGGGATAGAAAGCCGCGCCGGGGCCCCGGAGTCCGGGGCGCAGGCGCGTGAATTCCGGGGGACGGATCTCCGGGCCGAGATCCAGGCGCTGCAGACCCTCGCGCCTGAACAGGCCGGGGAAGATTCGGCGCGGCCGGCGGACCGGGTCGAGCGGGGCGGGGAAAACCGCCGGGGCGGGCGGAAGAGGGTCGCGGCGGAACTGCGGGACTACCGGACCCAGGCGGGGTCTGCCGAAACGAAACCCGGCACGGAAAGTTCCAGAATCGCGCCCGCTGCGGAGCCGGACGCGGGGCGGGGCCGCTCTGAGCCGGGGGCGCTGGGCCGTTTTGAGCCGGGCGCGCAGCCGGGCAGCCTTGCGCAGCCGGGCAGCCTTGGGCAGCCAGGCAGCCTTGCGCAGCCAGGCAGCCGCGCCGGGGGTTTCGAGGATATTTTGGCGCGGGAACTCCGCCAAACGCTGAACAGCGACATTGTCCGCCATGCCCAGGTGATCCTGCGCGACGGGAGGGAGGGGCTTATCCGGCTCTCCCTAAAGCCAGAGTCCCTGGGGAATGTAAAGATACGTTTGGAATTAACCGACAACAAGATCGCGGGGCGCGTTATCGTAGAAAGCGGCGAAGCCCTGCGGGCCTTTGAGCGGGAGCTCGCCTCCCTTGAACAGGCGTTCAGGGATTCAGGCTACGAAAGCGCGGAACTGAGCGCGTTTCTGGCCCAGGACGACGGCGGCCGGGAGAGGGACGGATCCCCCCCCCGCTTCGCCGCAGGCAGGGCGGCTTCCCGTTACGACGACTCGCTGGAAAAGACGGGCCCGTCCGCCGCAGAGGATGTTAGGACGGGTTTTTGGCCAGGGACTGGGCCTATCTCAATCAACATGTTGGTATAAGGAGCAGATTCATGGCGCTTCAATCGGTTTTGAACGCGGGCGAAAAGGCCAGTCTTGAGCGGCTGGTCCACGATCACAACAGCAAACTAAACCAGGGGAAAATTCCCCAGCAGAACCTGGGAAAGGACGATTTTCTTAAAATCCTTATCACCCAGCTTTCCTACCAGGACCCTACGGCCCCCATGGAAGACAAGGAATTTATCGCCCAGATGGCCCAGTTTTCCACGCTGGAACAGATGACCGGCATGGCCGGGGATTTTGCGCGGCTTACGGAGATGCTGACCAACACGGAAGCGACCTCCGCGCTGGGGCGCTCGGTGGAACTGAATGTCGCCCTGCCGGGCAACGAAGAGGAGCGGGTCGTCCAGGGCGTTGTCCGGGCGGTTACCAGGGGCGCGAGCCCCCAGGTTCTGGTCAACGGGACCTACTACGACTGGACCCAGGTGTCCCGCGTGTTTGAGGAGTAAGCGTTATGATGCGGTCGTTGTTTTCCGGCGTGTCCGGGCTTCAGAATCACCAAACCAGAATGGACGTAATCGGCAACAACATTGCCAATATCAATACCACGGGATTTAAGCGGAACCGCGTGAATTTCCAGGATATCCTGTACCAGCAGCTCCAGGGCGCGGCCCACCCCACCGAGGACCTGGGGGGCGTAAACCCCAAGGAAGTCGGCCTGGGGATGTCCATCGCCTCGATAGACACGGTCCACATCCAGGGGAGCCTTCAGACCACGGGCGTTGGGACGGATCTGGCGATCTCCGGCACGGGCTTCTTCGTGCTGCAGGAGGCGGACAAGACCATGTTCACCCGCGCCGGGGTTTTTAGCGTTGACGAGGACGGCGTCATGGTGAACCCCGCCAACGGCATGAGGGTCCAGGGCTGGATGGCCCGGGAAGCCGGGGGGGAAACCTACATCGACGTGTCCCGCCAGGTGGAGGACCTTATCATCCCCGTGGGGGGCAAGGACCCCGCCAGGGCTACCGGCACGGTGAACTTCGCCTGTAACCTGGACAAGCGCATCCCGGAACTGCCGGAGAACCCCACGGAGGCGCAGATCAACCGGAGTACCTGGACCACGGCCATCAAGATTTACGACTCATTCGGCCAGGACCACATCCTGCAGGTGCAGTTTACCCGGGTCCCCGGCGTGAACAACTCCTGGACCGCCGCGGTCGTCGTTGACCCCGAAAGCGCGGACCCCACGAACACGGCGGTTGGCCTGGGCGAAGCGGCCCCGGTTCCGGGGGACCCCGCGGTCTTTACGCTGAACTTTTCCAACGAGGGGACCCTGCTTTCCGCAGAAGACGGGGCGGGGAACGTGTCCGGGGCGGGGGGCCAGGCGCTGATGAACGTAGCCTTCGACGTGCTGGGCTCCACCCCCGGCGAGGACGGCCTGCCGGTACGGCAGCAGTTCGCGCTGGACCTGGGGACCGTGGGCGGCCTGAGCAACTCCGTCACCCAGTATTCGGAATCCAGTTCGACCAAGGCGGTGATCCAGGACGGCTACACGATGGGCTACCTGGACAACTTTAAGATAGACCGCAGCGGGATAATTACCGGGGTCTACTCCAACGGGAACACCCGGATGCTGGGCCAGGTGGCCCTGGCAAGCTTCCCCAACCAGGGGGGCCTTGAAAAGTCCGGGGACAACAACTTTGTGGCCTCCAACAACTCAGGCGCCGCCAACATCGGGCCCGCCGGGATCGCCGGCAAGGGGGACATTGTCTCCGGCGCTTTGGAAATGTCCAACGTGGACATGGCGGAACAGTTTACCGACATGATCGTCACGCAGCGCGGCTTCCAGGCGAATTCCCGGACCATCCAGACTGCGGATCAGTTGCTCCAGGAACTGCTGACCCTGAAACGGTAAGGCCGGGGGCGGTAAAAACCACGAGTAACCGTTATGATTAAAGTGACCAGGCTGGACGGCGAGGAGTACTTTCTGAACCCGCATCAGATCGAATTGATCGAGATCCACCCGGATACTACGCTGGTCATGCTGACGGGGAAAAAGCTGGTCATCCGGGAGCCTGTCCAGGAACTGATCCGGCGGATCGAAGAGTACCGCCGCAGGATCTTCCCCAGCATGGGCGAGGAGTAGGGCGTAATGGACATATCGAGCCTCATCGGCGTTTTTGGCGCTTTCGGCATGGTGGTATTCTCTGTGATAGTCGGCGGCGGCGAGCTTATATCTATCCTGGATCTGCCGTCCTTCCTCATGGTGGTGCTGGGCTCCTACTTCGCCCTGCTTTTAAGCTCCTCGCTTTCATCGGGCCTGGGTATTTTTAGCCTTCTGGGCCGGACCTTCCAGGTCCCGGTTTTTAACGAGCAGGGGATCATCACCAAGCTCATGGCCTTCTCCGACAAGGCGCGGCGCGAAGGGCTGCTGGCCCTGGAAGACGAGCTTGAGGATCTGGACGACGAGTTTATGAAGAAGGGGCTGCGCCTTGTGGTGGACGGTACGGACGCCGCGATTATCCGGGACCTGCTGGAACTGGAACTTAGCCAGATGCAGGGCCGCCACGCGGACAAAATCGCCCTGGTCAACCAGTGGGGGGCGCTGGCGCCGGGCCTTGGGATGCTGGGCACGGTTATCGGGCTTATCGGGATGCTCCAGAACATCGACGACAAGGCTTCCATCGGCCCCAACATGGCCCTGGCCCTGGTTACCACCCTCTACGGATCGATGGTGGCAAACCTGCTGATGATCCCCTTTGTCGCCAAGCTGAAGATGCACGACGCCAAGGAAAGCATGGTCCGGGAAATGGTGATCGAAGGGGTCCTTTCCATACAGGCCGGGGACAACACCCGGATTTTGGCGATGAAGCTGCTGGCCTACCTTAACCCCACGGACCGCAAGGCCGTGGAATCCGAAATTATGAAGGACTAAGTTGTATAAAAGCCTGTTGCGGCACACAATGGGGCGCTAAGGGGGATGTTCGGTGGCACGGAAAAAAAGAGAAAGCGGCGGGGGCCCTACCGGGCAGGAGTGGCTTACCACCTATTCGGACATGGTTACCCTTATGCTCTGTTTCTTTGTCATCATGTTCAACCCCGACGAAGGCACCTCCGCCCAGATGCAGCAGATCTCCGCGTCAATGGCGACCAGGGGCCTGGGCGCCCTGGCGGGGGGCATGACGCTTAGTTCCGGCCGGAACGCCGACCTTGGGAACACGGTTATGTCCCTGCCCTCCATGGAAAAGGGCCGTTCCCTGGGGACCGCCCTGCGGAAGGCGGTAAGCCTGTTTGACCCGGAGATCCGGTCCAACAAGGTCAAGGTAACCCACGACGAGCGGGGCCTGGTGATCACGCTGGCCTCGGACGCCTTTTTCGCCCCCGCCAGCGCCCGGATCAACTACGAGGAAACGCGGGATATCCTGCTGCGGCTGGGGGCCCTGCTGGGCGACAAGGATCTGCTGGACAACAAGATCAGGATCGAAGGCCACACCGACAACGTGACGACGGATCCCGCCGGGCCCTGGGAGGACAACTGGGATCTTTCTACCGCCCGCTCTATAAGTGTTCTGCACTACCTTACCGATATGAATATTGACGAAAAGCGCTTCCAGGTGGCGGGTTTTGCGGATACCGTGCCCGTGGCCAGGAACGATACGGCGGAAGGCCGGGCCTATAACCGGCGGGTTGACGTTATTATTGTGGACGATGGTCATTTGTAGGAGTTCTTGGGATGAGCGACGCGGGCGATAATATTGATCTTGAGGAAGAAGGCGGCGGGGAAGCGGCATCCGCGCCCAAAAAAGCAGCCGGTATGGGGGGCCTGCTTCCAAACCTGCTCAAATTTATCGCCATTGGCCTTGGGGCGCTGATCTGCATCATCACCGTGGCGGTCATTACGTTTTCGGTCATGAGCAAGGGCGGCGGCAAAGCCCAGACCGCCGTGGCCGACCCCAGCTCCCCCTACGTGGGCAAGCGCCAGGAGTACGCCAATTACACGCTGATCGGCCAGGTGACCACCCGTACGCGGGACAAGACCCTAACCAACGTGACGGTGGAGGTGGTCCTCCAGTACGATCTGAACAACAGCGCCGCCGCCACGGAGCTTACCGCCCGCCAGTACGATCTGCGGGACTTCGTGCGCCAGTACTTTAGCGCCAAATCCGCTGCGGAGCTGGCCCCGGAAAACGAGGCGCGCCTGAAAAACGAGATCCGGGAGATCCTGAACACGCGGTTCCTGGATACCGCCAAGGTCCGCAACGTCCTGTTCCTCAAACTTGACGTTATGGAGATGCCCTAGCGGTCTGCTGTAGCGGCCCAGGGCAACAGCCCGTTGCGTGTTGCACTTGGGACGGAAAAAGGGTATCCTTAGCCGACCCTAAAGGTCGCGGTTTTAGCGGCAAAATTTGATAAAAAACCGGATCTTGACGAAGATCCTTGATGGGAGCCGGTCGAATTCCCGGCCCCGCAACTGGACGTGGTATGACCGAAGTTCTGTCCCAGGACGAAATAGACCAGCTTCTCACCGCGATTAACGCCGGGGATACGGAGCCGGGGGATTTTACCCCCGCCGCGGATACCCGCAAGATCAAGATCTACGACTTTCACCGGCCCGACAAATTCTCCAAAGAGCAGATCCGCACCGTGCAGATCATGCACGAAACCTTCGCCCGGCTTACCACCACCAGCCTTTCCGCCCTGCTGCGGAGCATGATCCACATCCACGTCGCATCGGTCGATCAGCTTACCTACGAGGAATTTATCCGCTCCATCCCCACCCCTACCACGCTGGCGATTATCAACATGGACCCCCTCAAGGGGAACGCCATTCTGGAGGTTGACCCGGCCATTACCTTTTCCATCATCGACCGCCTCTTTGGCGGCGTGGGGGAGGGGACCAAGTCCCAGCACGAGCTGACCGACATCGAGCAGTCCGTCATGGAGGGGATCATCGTCCGCATTCTGGGGAACATGCGGGAAGCCTGGACCATGGTCATAGACCTGCGGCCCCGGCTGGGCCAGATCGATACGAACCCCCAGTTCGCGCAGATCGTCCCCCCGACGGAGATGGTGGTCCTGGTGACGCTGGAAACCAAGGTGGGGGATGTGGAGGGGATGATGAATTTCTGCATCCCCTACCTGACGATAGAGCCCATCATCGGCAAGCTGTCCACCCAGTTTTGGTATTCGTCGGTGCGGCGGGGGACCACGACGGAAAACCTCAACGTGCTCAAGGAAAAGCTTGCCACCATCAATGTGGACGTGGTGGCGGAGATAGGCAAGATCAACGTGCCCGTCCGGGACGTGCTTGCCCTCCGGGCGGGCGACGTGATCCGGCTGTACAATACGCGGACCGGGGATCCCTATTCGGTAAACATAGGCCGCAAAAAGAAGTTCCTCTGCCGCCCCGGCGTTATCGGCAGGAAAATGGCCGTACAGATCACCCGGAAACTTGCCGACTTTGACCAGGACGAATTCGAGGAACTGACTGAAGGAGACGATTCATTATGAGCGACGGCGCCCTTTCCCAGGCCGAAATTGACGCCCTGTTGGCGGGGGTGGATTCCGCCGATTCTCCGGCCATGCCGGCCGCCGGAGGTTCCGACGCCGATCGCAAGGCCATACAGGATTTTCTTTCCTCCACCGTGGACGCCCAGTCTTCCAACCTGTCGATGATGACCAACTCCAAGGTCGCAATTTCGGGCCCCCAGGGGGGCTTTATGAACCGCGACACCTTTCTGGGCCAACTGCCCGATACGGTGACGGTGATAAAGGCGGATTTTAGCTCCGGGTTCCCCGGCGAACACCTGTACCTTATGGGCGAGGCCACGGCAAAGAGTATCGCCGGGCTGATGAACAAAGAGGAAAACATCGAGCTGGACGACATGGCCATGTCGGTTATCGGCGAGGCCGTGGGGACCATCGTGGGGTCCCAGATCACCGCGCTTACCGCGAAAACCGGGAACAAGTCCATCGCCAACGCGCCCCCGGAGGCGACCAACGTGCCCAAGGCCGTGGCGGCCCTGCCGGGCGGCAGTTT
>JAISMQ010000235.1 GCA_031276685.1 Treponema sp.
CTTATAATGGGGAGATAAACCGTTATCTTATGGGCCTAAGTATTATCAGCGAGCCGGTTAACTGGCTGGGTTCGGCCAACGCCATGAAGACGGTTATCATCGTGGCCGTATGGGGGGCCATTGGGAACTACATGGTGTACTTCCTGGCGGGCCTCCAGATGATACCCAAGGAAATGATAGAAAGCGCCATCATAGACGGGGCCAACAGGTGGCAGACCATGGTATTTATTACGATTCCCATGCTGGGCCCCATTTTAAGAATAATCCTGATGCTTGCCATAGCGGGGTCCATGGGGGATATGGGAACCATCATGATTATGACCGAAGGCGGGCCGGTGAACGCCACCATGGTCATGTCCCTGTACGGGTATAAACTCATGTTCCCCCTGTCGGCGACGACCGCTATGCCCAACCCCGAATTGGGATACGGCGCCGCAGTGTCCATGGTTTCCGGTTTAATATCGGGTATTATTACCGCCGTCTACCTTTGGGCCGGCCGGAAGATGGATCAGGTTTTTTAGGAGGCGCCCCGTGGCAGTACGAAAAAATGAGATAGCGGCCCTGATTGTTTCCTACGTCTTTGTAATCGCCATGGTAATATTTACCCTTTACCCGGTGGCCTATACCATTGTCGGTTCCTTCAAAAACAACTGGGAACTGACCCTGGGCGGCGGGTTCTGGCCCAAGGAATTCACGCTGAACAACTACTACGAAGCTTTTATCAAGGGCGGGTTTTTAACGTACACCTGGAACAGCGTAATAGTGAGCGTTTCTGTTACTTTTTTCTCTACCCTTACGGCGGCAATGTCGGGTTTTGTGTTCGCCCGGTATCCCTTTAAGGGCCGGAAGTTTTTTATTACCCTGTTCATTTCCCTTATGTTTGTGAATCTGGGTTCCATAACAATGTACCCCACCTACCGGATATTGATCTTTTTCAAACTTACCGGATCGTTATGGGGCCTTGTCATCAGTATGATAGGGGGCCAGGGCATGAACATCCTGCTTATCATGGGTTTTGCGAAAAGTATTCCCAAGGAACTGGACGAGGCGGCTATTATCGACGGGGCGGGGATGGGCCAGATATTCTTCCGCATCCTCCTCCCGATGCTGCGGCCCATACTGGCGGTAATAGCCCTGTTTGCCTTTAGGGGGGCATGGAACGATTATGTGTGGACCATGATCATAACCATCAGTAACCCCGGCTTGCGGACCCTTGCGGTGGGCGTTGTGCAGCTTAGGTACGATGCCAGCGCGGCTTCCCGGTGGGATCTTATGCTTGCCGGTTCCGCCATAGCGGTTATCCCCATACTGATCGTGTACGTCTTCGCCCACAAGCAGTTTATCTCCAGCCTCGCTTCCTCCGCGGTAAAGGGGTAAAGCGGCGGCAGCCCGGTAATCGCGCCGCTACGGGTACTTCCGCTTAAAGCCCTCCACCCGGGCGGAGGCGGTCACCGTAAGCGGCGATCGTTCCCCCCGGGCCAGGTAGCGGCAGCCGATCCCGGCCACCATGGCGCCGTTGTCCCCGCACAGTTCCAGGGGCGGGAAGACGCAGCGCAGATCCTGCCGGGCGGCAAGCCGTTCCCGCAGATAGGAGTTGGCCGCCACCCCGCCGCCGGCCACCACGACGCCAAGCCCGGTATCCCCGGCGGCCCTGAAAAGGCTTCGGAGCAGGATCTCCACCGCCGCCCGCTGGAAGGACGCGGCGATGTCGGCCCCCTCGCCCGCTCCCGCAGCAGCCCCCGCCGGCGGGGACGGGGGCGACGCTACCGGGGCGGGACGGCGGCGGAACTGTTCCAACTGGTTTATAACCGCGGTCTTAAGCCCCGAATAGGACAGGTCGTAGGGATGCTGCCCCTTGTGCAGATTCGGCAGGGGGAAGTTAAAGGCTTCCGGATCCCCGCTCCGGGCCAGCCTGTCAATGGCCGCCCCGCCGGGGTACCCAAAGCCGTAGTGCTTGGAAACCTTGTCAAAGGCTTCCCCCGCCGCGTCATCAACCGTGGTCCCCAGCACGGTAATATCGTCAAAATCGTCCACCCGGCAGATAAGGCTGTGCCCGCCGGAAACCAGAAGCCCCAGGAAGGGGTACGGGACCGGGGCCTGTTCAAGCCGGGAGGCGTACAGGTGGGCCAGCATGTGGTTCACGGCGATAAAGGGCAGGCCCCGGGCCCAGGCGAAGGCCTTGGCAAAGCTAAGGCCCACCAGCAGGGAGCCCAGCAGGCCGGGCCGCGATGTGGCGGCGACCCCGTCAATGTCCCCCGGGCCCAGGCCCGCGCCGTCCAGGGCCTGTTGCACCACCGCGTAGATCCATTCGGTATGGGTGCGGCTCGCTATCTCCGGAACCACGCCGTTGTAGGCGGCATGGACGGTCTGGGTGTTCACAACGTTGGAAAGTATCTTCCTGCCGTCCTCCACCACTGCGGCGGCACATTCGTCGCAGGAGGATTCTATGCCTAAAACCTTCATGTCCCGTCCCATAAAAAAACCGGCAGGAAACACCTGCCGGCCTATAAGCCTGTTGTGACAGGCCCGCTGCGAACCCCCGCGGCAGGGGGCTACATCGCCTCGCTGTACACGCAGTTCCGCAGCTCCTCGGCGCGGACGCGGATCTTCTTCAGAGCCTTGATCTCGATCTGGCGGACCGTTTCCGGGGAAATCCCCAGCTTGTCGCCGATGGTTTTAAGGGTGCGGTCCTTGCAGCCGTTAAGCTGGTACCTGTACATCAGGATCCTCTTTTCCCTGCCCTTGAGCATGTTTAAGAAACGGATCGTATCGGCCCGGGCGTTTTTGCGCAGGAAGGCCCGCTCGGGATTATAGGTATAGTCCTCGTGCAGATCCTCAATGGCCACCGATTCGTCGGGCCCGGCGTCCATGTCCAGGGAAACGGCCCCGTTGCCGGCCCTGATGATCTGCTCCACCTCTTCCACCGGGATATTCAGGTACTCGGCAATTTCCCCGGCCCTGGGCTGGTGCATCAGGGTCTGGCTAAGGGACTGGTACGCCTTGCGGATCCTGTAGAGCAGCACCTCTTTGCGGTGGGGCAGGCGGATAACCCGCTGCTTGTTGGAGATATAGCGGGAAATAGCCTGGCGGATCCACCAGTTCGCGTAGGTGGAAAAGCGGATGTTCTTGGTATAATCGTATTTTTCCGCCGCCCGGATAAGCCCCAGGTTCCCTTCCTGGATAATATCCATAAGCGGGACGCCGCTGGACATGTAGGCGCGGGCAATTTTGATGACCAAACGCAGATTAGCTTCGATAAGCTTACGCCGGGCGTCTTCATCACCCTGCTGGATCCGCTTTGACAGTTCCAGGGCCTCTTCAAAACTCAACAGGGGATAGGCCTTGATCTGGTTGAAGTAGGTCTGCAGAATACTGACCTCTTGCGTGTCTTCCTCGCTGGTACGCTTTACGCTTGTCATAATCGCCTCCGGACGAGTTCTTCAACAGGTCCAGTATAATATAGCAATTTCCGTGCCAAGTCAGGCGAATCGCCCAAAAAATCTTGTAATTCCTTGTACCATAAGGAGTTACGCGGCCCGGAACCTGGGGGCGCCACGGCTGCGGGGCCAAAACGTATAAATTTATATACGATCCGGCCGATTCTTTGTATGGAAAAAATAACATGCTTGTGCTATAGTGGGGAAGTGGATTACGGTATTACCAGCCAGGTAAAGGGCAAAAACGCATACTACTTCGTCAACTGGTCCCCCCTTAGCCTGGCGGACCGCTGGAGCATCACCGCCAGGGTCCCCTCGGTGGCGGGGGTATACGAAATCTACTGGATGGACGGGCGCAGGCACCTGCGGATGCTCAGCGTGGGGGACACCCACTACGGGGGCCTAAGGACGGAACTGCGCCGCCTGACGGATCCGGAGCTTTCCGCCGCGCCCCGGGTGCGGCAGATTCTGGAGGACAACGAGATCTGGTTCCGCTACGCCCCCAGCAATTCGGCGGCGGCCATGTCCGACGTGGTCTGGTTTTTCCGGCGTACCTATTTCCCCGAAGACGCCGAGGTTTCCCATTCGGGGCGCTACGAGAAGATCTTCCTGCGGG
>JAISMQ010000040.1 GCA_031276685.1 Treponema sp.
TATCGATCATCTCAACCGCCTTGTCGTATTCAAAAAGCAATATATGCTGCTCAAGAGCGGCAATATATTTTCTGACTTTTTGGCTTACCTGGCGTCTGCCAATTTCCAAAAGTATGGCGCTGGCCCTCCCCGTGTCCATGCCGACCAGCGCATCCCGTAAAGCCCCCAGGTTAAGATCCGCCGCTTCCGCCCCGGAAATACCGTCATCTTCCCCCTCCCGGCCCGGGGGAACACCTTCCCCCCTGTTGCTTTCTCCCGCCGTGTCGCCAAGAACGCGGCCGATATGCCCGGCAAGCTCCTCCAGCCTGAGCAGCAGTGCGTCCGTCTTGTCGGCAATAACGGCGCTGTCGCGGCCGCGCCCGGCCGTCTCCAGTTCCGCCGCCAGGTCCCCCGTCTCCATGGCCCCGATGCTGCGGGCGGCCCCTTTGATGGCGTGGACCATCGTGGTATAAGCGGCAAAGTCCCCCTTTGCGGCGGCCTGCTTGATCTGGGGGACGCGCTCGACAAGATCGCGGTGGAAAAACGAAAGGATGCTGATGTAGGAGCCGGCGGATCCCCCGGCGTTCTTCAGCCCCGTCCGGGTATCGACGCCGGGCAGCATTGGCAGGGCCCCGTCGGCAAAAACGGCCGCCTCGCCGGGAATTTCCCCTTTTTCAGCCTCTTCCGGCCCGTCCCTGTCCCGCCGCTTTTCCGCAGGAAGCCAGACTTCAAGAACCGTATTCAGCTTGCCCACATCAACGGGCTTGGAAAGAAAATCGTTCGCGCCGTTTTTCAGGAAAATTTCCCGCTGCCCCGCCACCGCGTTGGCGGTAAGCATGACAATGGGCAGGTTTTTAAAATAATCAATGCCGCCGCTTTCCTGTCCCTGTTTGCGGATCAGGTCTGTGGCGGCAAGCCCGTCCATTTCGGGCATCATGTGATCCATGAACACAAGGTCGTAAGGATTCCGCTTGACCAAATCCAGGGCTTCCGATCCGGAAAGGCAGGTGTCCACTTTCATGCCGTAGGGTTTTAACAGTTCTTCTACGATCCGCAAATTGGTGGGAAGATCGTCTACCACCAGTACGCGGGCGCCGGGGGCGGTAAACTGGATCCGGTCCGGGTGGAACATCCGCGCCCTGGTTTCCGGAACCCCGTGAAGAATATTGGCAAGGACGCCGGAATAGATTGGCAGGTGTACGCCCCCCACAAGCCGGGAGCTGGTCATATCATTTGAATTCAGCATGACGATCAGCTTTACTGCGGATCCTGAAGCCTGCCAGCAGGTAGTACACTCCGCAGCGTAGCGGGACGGGATAAAGGCGTAGTCAAACTGCCCCCCCTGGATATCCCGCTTAAATGCGTCAAGATCCGGGGCGCACTGGGGCTGCAGCCCCAGGCTTGAAAAGGCGGTAAGCAAAGACTGCAAATAGGCGGGCCTGTCTTCGTACACCAGGGCCCGTTTGTCCGGATCTTCCAGCAGGGCGATTTTGCCGGGCTTTCTGCAGATCTGCAGTACGGAGGCGGTAAAAACAGAACCCCTGCCGTAATTGCTTACAACGGCAATATCCCCGCCCATGGCCCTGCAAAAAGAATTGGCAATGGTAAGGCCCAGGCCGGTGCCCTCAATATCGTGGTTATGCTCAATATCCAGGCGGGTAAATTCGTCAAAAAGCCGGGACTGTTCCTCCTGCTTTATGCCGATTCCCGTATCTTCAACATCAAAAATTAGCTTTATCCGGACATCGCCGGAGGCGGGCTGCGGCATATCCTGTTTGGAAATATTCAGCTTTATGTGCCCCAGCCTGGTGTATTTTATCGCGTTGTTCAGCAGGTTGATAAGTATTTGGCGGATTTTTATCTCGTCCCCGACAAGCTCCGCAGGAATATCGCTGTCCAGGCTTACGAAAAAGTCGATCTGCTTGTCCATAAGGCGCAGACGGACAATATTGATTACATCGTTCAGCATGGACATAAGGTGGTAGGGCTTGGATTCTATCTGTATTTTGTTGGTTTCAATTTTTGAAAAATCAAGAATGTTGTTGATGATGGAAAGAAGAATGTTCCCCGCCTGCTTGATGATGGACACATCCTCGTTTAATTCGGGGCTGATATCTTTGCGCAGTATTATTTCCGACATCCCCAGGATGGAATTAAGGGGGGTCCGGATCTCGTGGCTTACCTGGGCCAGAAACGAGGTCTTGGCCTGGTTCTCCTCGTCCGACTGTATCTTTTCCAGGGAAAGCCGCAGCAGGAAATAACAGAGGATCAGCATAAGGACAAGCCCGGTAATCGCGTAGATAACCGCCACCAGGTACACATCGCTGTAATACTCTTTTTCGGGGAAGGCAAGCCCGACATACCAGCCTTTAATGGTTTCCTGGTAAAAAGCGACAACCTGGTCGCCCAGGGCCGTTGAAATTTTTACTGAGGAAATGGTCCGCGTCTGCTGGTTTAGCCGGTGTTCCAGGCTGACGTACTGGGGGCCCAGCTCTGCCAGCGGGATATGCTCATAGCGGGAATCCGGATAGGAGATAAAACACAGGCGGGGGTCGTCATCGGAGACGGGGCCGATCAAAAAGCTGTAGCCCTCTTTGCCCGGCCGGAAACTCGCCATGCCCTTGACGACTTCCCGCAGGTCCAGATCGATGCCCAAAAAGCCGTAGTTTTTCCCGCCCTCGCCCGGAAGCCGGACGGCCACCGTGATAACCTGGCTTAGGGAACGGGGGCTGCGGTGGGGCGGGGTAACAATTGCCGTGCCGGGCTCGGCTGCGGCCATGGAGTACCAGGGCAGCGATTCCACATTAAGACCGGCGGGGAGGGCCCAGCGGCCGCCGCTGATAAAAATTCCGCCATCGTCCCCCGGCAGGTACCAGAACGTGTCCTGGTAGCCCAGGGTATGGCTGGAGGCGCCGGTAAAAGCGGCGTTAAGGGAGGCCAGGTAATCCTGCAAGTACCGGAGATCCGGCCCCTGTTTCTCAATCTGATCGCGGACAACCGTCGCGCCTATCGTCGTCAGGACAGCCCTGGCTTCCCGCAGCTCCGTTTCCATCCGCTCGTCCGCTATCAGAAGCATCTCTTCGGCATTGGCGGTCATGTACTGCTGCAGGTTGGATATGGCCCACACACAGCCAAAAATGACCATAAAGAGGAATATGGCTACCACTATCCCCAGTTGGAACGAATTTTTCTTGATCGCCGTTTTAAGGTCCATAACCCCCCGCCCAAAAGCCGATAACCCGTGACTTTAATATAGCACAATACGGGTAAAAAATCAGCCCGGCTATTTGAAAAAACTACAAATCGTTGTATATTGAAAGCATGGAAACCGCTAAAAAGCGTATTGCGCTGGTCGATGACGACATCACCAGCCTGGCCCTTGGCAAGGGGATCATGTCCGAACATTACGATGTGGTTACCATACCGTCGGGGGGGAAACTGTTCCAATTCCTGGAACGGGCAAGGGCGGACCTGATCCTTCTGGACGTTGACATGCCGGTAATGAACGGCTACGACACCATGAGAAAACTCCAGGCCCAGCCGGATACCCGGGACATACCCGTTATTTTCCTGACAAGCATGAGTGACACTTCAAGCGAAATAGAGGGCCTGAACCTGGGGGCGGTTGACTACATCTCCAAGCCCTTTTCCCCGCCCCTGCTGCTCAAACGGCTCGAGCTTCACTTGAAAATGGTTTCCCAGCAGAAGGAGCTGATAAACTACAACACCAACCTTCAGGAAATGGTAAAGGCCCGGACCAAAACCGTCCTGGACATGCAGAATTCGGTCATAAAAATTGTAGCGAACCTGGTTGAAAGCAGGGACGAGATAACCGGGGGCCACGTGGAACGCACCCGGCAGTACCTGTCCCTGCTTCTGGACGGCCTTATCAACATGAACCTGTACACCAGGGAGCTTGAAAACTGGAACCGGGACTTTTTCCTCCAGTCGTCCCAGCTTCACGACGTGGGGAAAATTTCCATTCCCGATAAAATCCTGCTAAAGCCGGACAGGCTTACCCCGGAAGAATTTGACCAGATGAAAAACCACACGCTTTTCGGGGTACGGATCATCGAAGCCATGCAGGAAGAAACCCCGGAAAGCAGTTTCCTGCAGCACGCCAAGATCCTGGCCGGCAACCACCATGAAAAATGGGACGGCACAGGCTACCCCTACGGCCTCAAGGGCAAGGACATCCCCCTGGGGGGCCGCCTTATGGCTATCGCGGACGTTTACGACGCCCTTATCTCCGTCCGCCCCTACAAACGGCCCTTTACCCACGAAGAAGCCGCCAAAATTATCGTGGACGGCTCCGGCACCCAGTTCGACCCCGATCTGGTGAACGTATTTGTCGCCGTGTCGGACAAGTTCAGCGCGTCAGTAAAAAAGACTTAAACCCGCAGCGGCGCATTGCGGAAAACCCGCCTTCGCCGCCGACATCATGGGCGACAAGTCCTGCGTCCTGGATGTCCGCGCCCTGAGCGCCGGAAACCGCCGCTTCAACGTCGAGGTCCAGCTCCGCAACCTGGGAAACATGGAC
>JAISMQ010000072.1 GCA_031276685.1 Treponema sp.
GTGCGGGGGTGCATGAGGATGGCCGCGTCAAGGCCGACAATATCATCGTGGAGCTGGGTCATCTCCTTCCACCAGGCCCGGGCGATGCGGTTCTTTAGTTCTATTCCCAGGGGCCCGTAATCCCAGGCACCGTTTTGGCCGCCGTAAATTTCGGAAGACTGAAACACGAAACCGCGCCGCTTTGCCAGGGACGTGATTTTTTCCATTGTGGCTTTTCCCTGATATTCGGTTGATCCATCGGGCATGAAGGTACTCCAGCGTGTGTATGATTCGGGCCGTTAAAAAACCCGGCGCCTGATATGATACCGGAAAAGGGGTCCCTGTGGCGAGGGGCGCGATGCGTTGCCGTTCAGGCGGGGGGCAGCAGCGTCGTGATGTTGTTACGGGCGGCCTTGAAAAAGGCGGAGATGGTTTTTGAGATAAGTTTTTTGGTCGCGTCGTCAATGCCGTTGTATGCCTGGATCATCAGGGAGGCTTTTTTTAGCCAGTCGTTCCCCAGTTTGCGCATGGAGCTTGTTTCTGCGGAAAGGAGGATCTCGTAAAGGGCGTCGACAAAGCGCTGCCGCTGTTCCTCTTCAAGCCCGTTAAGCCAGTCCCTGAGGGTCCGGTTCAGGAAGGCGCTTCCCTGGCTTATCTCCTTCACGCGGACCACGTCGTCCCGGCTTAGCTCCCAGGAGAATACGTCGTGCTGCATAAGCCCGGTCTGGTTGCTTTTTACTATGGTGTAATTTTCGTCATGCTCGAAGAGCATGCCCACTATCGACGATTGGGGGACGAAGGATTGGATCCTGTCCCGTATCTCCAAAAAGCCGGGGCTTTCAAGAACGGCCCGGCTAAAGCCCGGCGCGTCGTTGCTGTAGACGGCCCGGATGCGGCGGCGGGTCTTCGCCGCGCAAAAGGCCGCAGCGTAAACCGCCAGGTTCCCCCCCTTGGAATGGCCCCCCAGGCACAGGGGCCCCCGGATTCTGGCGGCCATTTTTTCAAGGTACAGGACCGCTTCGCGCTGGGCCGGAATTACGGGGCTAAAGCTCATGTTAAAATCCTCCTTCCAGCCGACGATGGTGTTGTCGGTTCCCCGGTAGCAGACAAGGGACATCTTCCCGCAGCCCAGAATGGAGAGGGCGGAAAACTGCTTTTCCGCCTCCGGGTCGATCTGGTTTACGAAGCCGCGAAGTTCCAGGTTCCCGTAACGCCTGCTGGAACCCAGCGCGGCCAGCAGGGCCGGATCGTCCCGGAACACTATTTCATCGTCAAAGGCGTCCGGCTTTTTTTTCAGGGCATGTGAAAATTTTTTCGCCGCCGCCGCTACGGTAATGCCGTTCGCGTCCTCCGGCCCCGGAACGATGTTGTCAAAGGGGATGTAGGAAATGTGGGTCAGGATGATGTTATCAACAGGGTTGAACGGGGCCTTTTCAAAATCGAGGTCCCCCCGCCAGTTTATATAGTCAAATATTCCCGCCATGATTCCAGTATAGTCCCGGCCGGACGTTTCGGGTAGAATAGGCGCATGATACAGGAGCCGGGCGGGGGGATGGCCCCGCTGGGGCGGATGGCGGGCAGAGGCAAGGGGTGAGCCCGGACCTCCCGGTATTCCGGGGCTTCCTGGTCCACGCTTACGCGCAGGCCCTGTGGCAGGGGGCCCTGCCCCGCAGGCCGGAACCTGCGCCGGATCGCGCTGCGGAATGTACCGCAGATCGCGCTGCGGATCAGGCCGCAGGGCAGCGGCCCTTCCCCGGCCGGCTTTATCTGCTTGGCCGCCTGGAAGACGGCCGGTCCTTCGCCGCCGCCGTCCGGCTTTCCGGCGCGGGTTTTCACATATCCCGCAGCGACCTGCCCCGCTGCGAGGCGCTGCTGGCGTCATCGCGGTACCGGGCGCTGCCCCCCCGCCTGCGATCCTTTTCGGGGGGCGAAGAACTGGTCTTCCTGGATTTTGATTCCCCTGCGGATCGGGCGTCGGCCTTCCGGCTGTTTTCCGGTGCGGGGGTCCTGTCCCCCGACGGGGCCGAAAAACCGGCGGAAACGTTTTTGATGGAGCGGCAGATCCACGGCTGGCTGGAGATCCGGGGGCGGAGCCGTCCCGGCCGCCGCGTGGATCTGGTCTTTCCCGATCCCCAGGTATCCGCAGCCGGGCTCGGCCCCCAGGACGGCGATCCTGAACCCCCGCTGCGGGTCGCATCCGTCGACATTGAGACCGACACCACGGGCTCCGGGGCCATTCTGGCCATCGGTATCGTTTGGGCGGACGCCCGGCGGCTTGGCGATACGGGGGAGGGGGCCGCGCCGGGAAGTGCGCCGGGGGCTGCGGGCGGGCGGGTACGGGTCCTGTCCCGGTCCGCGTCCATCGGGCCCCCTTCCGCCGAACCGGGGGCCGCCGCGCCCGATCCCCGTGTCGTGTTCCACCGCGACGAGGCGTCCCTGCTCCGGGCTTTTATCGCGGATATCCGCGCCATCGATCCCGATGTGCTGACGGGCTGGAATATTCTGGACTTCGATCTTGCCCGCTTGTCGGAGCGCTGCGCGCGCCTGCATATTCCCTTCTGCCTGGGGAGGTCCGATGAACCGGCAAAGTACTTTCCTTCCGGCAGCAGGGGCGGCGTTTCCTGGGGCCGCGCCGCTTCTGCGGCGGCCCTGGTGCCGGGCAGGCAGGTTCTGGACGCCCTGCGGATCTTCCGCGCCGGGGGCCGGGGCTTCCTGGCGGAGGACCAGGAGGAGGACGCTTCCGCCGGGGGCTTTTCCCTGGAGGCCGTTTCCCGGCGGGTACTGGGGGAGGGGAAGCTGGTGGCTTCTTCCGGGGAAGAAAAGGTCGCGGCGCTGGAAAAGCTCTACGCCGAAGCCCCGGAACAATTCGCCCTCTACTGCCTGAAAGACGCGGAACTGGTAATACGGATTCTGGATCGGACGGGCCTTTTCCGCCTTACGGTGGCGCGGGCCGGTCTTACCGCCGTCAGCCTGGACAAAGCCTGGACCAGCGTGGTGAGTTTTGAGCGGATCTACGGCATGGAACTGCGCCGCCTGGGGATTGCCCCGCCCTTCCCCGACCCGGATCGGGATGTTTCCGGGGCCGCCGGCGGCACGGTGCTGGACAGTCTGGCGGGCCTCTTTAACAACATCGCGGTTTTTGATTTCCGCAGCCTCTACCCCACGATCATGCTGACCTTTAACATCGATCCCCTGTGCTACGCCCGCTCCGGCCTTGGCCCGGATCCGCTTGTCGCCCCCAACGGCGCGGCTTTTTCGCGGGAACCGGGCCCCCTCCCCGGCCTTATCGCCGCGTACTTCGCGGAACGCGGGAAGGCCCTGAGCCGGGGGAACGAAACCGCCGCCCAGGTTTACAAAATTCTTATGAACAGTTTTTACGGGGTTCTGGGAACCCGTTCCTGCCGTTACGGCCGTACCGATTTGGCGGGGGCCATTACCTCTTTCGCGAAGAAGTGGCTGTACTTTTCCCGGGACTGGTTCCGCAGCCGGGGCTACCGGGTACTCTACGGGGACACGGATTCCCTTTTTGTGGAAACCGGCCTGACCGATGCCGGTACCTATGAGGATTTTAGCCGCCTGTGCGGGGGATTGGCGGCGGAATTGAACCGGGACCTTGGGGAGCGGATCCGCGACGAGTACCGCTGCCGTTCTTTTATCGAACTCCGCTTTGAAAAGGCCTACCGGCGTTTGCTGCTTCCCCCCCTGCGGAACAGGGCCGGGGAGGATGAACCGCCGGAGGCCGGGCAAACAGGCAAGGGGGTCCAGCGCGGCAGGGCCAAGGGCTACGGCGGTTATCTTATTGGCGCCGACGCTGCGGAAACCGTGGAGGTTAAGGGCATGGAAGCCGTGCGTAGCGATGTGACGGCCCTGGCCCGGCGCTTGCAGCTTGAGATGCTGGCGCTGGTTTTTTCGGGCCGGGGGGAGGACGCTTTCCGCCGCAGGCTCCGCGAAACCCTGGAGGATCTTGCGGCGGGCAAACTTGACGGAGAGCTTGTGTACCGGAAACGCCTGTCCCGGCCCCCGGAAAGCTACACCGCCTCCACCCCGCCCCAGGTAAAGGCCGCGCGGGCCCTGGGCTGGAAGGGGCGGCGGGGCACGGTGGAGTACGTGTGGACCGTCGCCGGGGCGGAACCCCTGTCCCTGCCCCACCAGGCCCTGGATTACCGCCACTACGCCCAGGCCCAGGTGCTGCCGGTGGCCAAGTCCATCGCCGATGCCGCCGCCTGGAATATCGACGACTTCTTTCCCGGCAAGGGCCGCACCGGCGGCCAGATGGAACTGGAGTTTAACCCCGATTAGGTAAAATTGCCCTTCCCGCATGAAACATGGTATGATAAACGCCGTATTGGACGCCGTATTGGAATCGGTTCCACTTATCCGTATTCAGAAGGGGTTATGTACATGAATAGCAAGGCCCAGTTCTTTTTTATTACCGGCATGGGATCTTTGGTTAGTGTCGGTTTTAATGTTTTTGGGATTCTTTTTTACCGCGCCGCCGATCTTCCCCCGGTGGAACTGCTTATACGGTTCGGCCTGCCCGCGCTGGCCTACCTCTTGATCTACATTGGCATTCAAAGCCGGAATTCCGTTTTTTTTGATCCCGCCTATTTTGCCGCGCTGGTGGCGGGCAAATCAGAATCCGCAAAAAAAACCACGGAACAGTACCGTGAAAGCCTTGAAAAGATCGGTTCCGCGCCGATAAAGATGATCGCCGTCCATGTCCTGCTGCACCTGGTTTTTACCGGGGCGCTGGTGTTTTCCGGAAACTACCTGGGCATAGCCCCGGGGCTCAGGGTGCCCGTGTTTTTCTTCATGTTTTCCCTGGGTATGCTGGCGGGGACCTTTGTGTACGTGATGATCGACAGCCTGGTGTCCCGGAGCCTTATCGCCGGGGGTTTTTCCCGCTATCCCCGGGAACTGCGGGAAGGCCGCCAAAGCCTTAAAATGTTCATCATCCCCATAGCGGTGGCGCTGCTTTCCATTTTTTTCGCGGCCCCGGTAGTACTTCTGGAGATGCACAGGTCCGGGAGGGGCCTTGCGGAAATGGGGCAGGGAAACTGGGCGGCCGTCTTTGTCATGCTTGGGATCTTTTTTGTCTGCGTGTTTATCCTTGCCGCCATCATCAAAACGAACACCGCGCTTCTCTACGATTCGGTGATCCGCCAGATGGAAAGCCTGTCTTCGGAACATAAGGATCTGACCCGCCGCGTGTCGATCTGTTCGGTGGACGAGCTGGGGACTATCGCGGGCATGATAAACAGCTTTTGCGACAACATGCAGGAGAAAATCGCGGAGATCAAGAGCAGCGAAAAGGATCTGTCCGCCGCCGGGGGGCGGCTCCAGAACAACGCCTCGGTTATGGCCGCTTCGCTGGAACAGGTATCCGGGGCGGCGGAACAGATCCGCTCCCATTCGGAGGAGCAGTTGCGTTCCGCGTCAGCTTCCTCGGCGGCGGTAGACCAGATTACCCGGAACATCGAATCCCTGGAAAGTTCGATTGGCGCCCAGTCTTCCAGCATGGACGCCGCATCCGCGGCGGTGGAGGAGATGCTGGGGAATATCAACTCCATCAACACGATGACGGAAAAAATGGTCAGCCAGTTCACGGTGCTGGAAAACGCCGCCCAGGAGGGCAGGAGGATCCAGAAGGAAAGCGGGGAGAGGATCGCCGAGATTGTCAGCCAGTCACAGTCCCTGCAGGGGGCGAATAAAATCATCTCTACCATCGCCGCCCAGACGAACCTTTTGGCGATGAACGCCGCCATAGAAGCGGCCCACGCCGGGGACGCGGGCCAGGGCTTTGCGGTGGTGGCGGACGAGATCCGCAAGCTCGCGGAAAATTCCTCAAGCGAATCCCACAATATCGGCATGGAGCTAAAGCAGATCGTTGAGACCATTAACCACATTGTAAAGGGGTCCGATGATTCGGGGGCGGCCTTTGCCCAGGTTTCCGGCCGGATCGCCGATACGCAGGTGCTGGTGTCCCAGGCGGGAAACGCGATCCGGGAGCAGAGCAAGGGGGCGGATCAGGTGATGCAGGCCCTTAAAGCGATGAACGATATTACCGTGGAGGTAAAAACCGGCGTGCGGGAAATGAGCAAGGGCAGCGATTCCATGCTTGAGGAGGTAAGCCGTCTGCGCGGCGGCGCCCAGGAAATATCATCCCGCATAGACGCAATATCGGTGGAGATAGGCAAGGTTTCGCAGGGGGCGCAGGAAGTTTCCGTCCTGGCCCAGACGAACCATTCGGCTATCGAGAAGATCGCCGTCATTGCCGATGGCTTTGAGGTGTAAACCCGGCCTTAAACGGGCTTACTTAAAAACAATCGCGCTCGGCAGCAGCCGGTTCCCCCCGGAGGGCGTGTTTACCAGATCCCCCCGGTAGACCATGGTGGTTGAGGAACCGCCGTCAAGCCCTATGGCGTTTACCGCGCCGTTGGCGTACAGCACGGTCTGCATGTCCTTGTAGGTCGCTCCGATGCTGTCAATGCGGCGGCCGTCCGCAACCGCCAGCAGGACCGCCCCGTTTTTAAGCTGCCCAATAGCCGTGCGCGGGGCCAGTCCGCCCGAAAAATCGGTCATCTCGCTTTTTTCGCCGTTGACAATAAGCAGGGGGCCAAACT
Source organism: Treponema sp. (assembly GCA_031276685.1). Taxonomy (GTDB): domain Bacteria; phylum Spirochaetota; class Spirochaetia; order Treponematales; family Breznakiellaceae; genus JAISFT01. The sequence goes on from JAISMQ010000072.1 coordinate 6,603, forward strand.
CGAATGCCCACAGGTAGCCCAGCGCCGCGATCTCGTCATCGGAGAACGTACCCACCACCAGTTTGTAGTCACGGGTAAAGCCGCCCATGACGTGCCGGCCCCCGCGGGGGTTCCGGGAAACGAAGACGCCCTTAACAATGGTGTTTCCCCACGGCAGCCCCCGCTCCTTGTCATCGGCAAACCCCGATGCGTTAACGCCCCCCAGCGCCTGGTGTTTTTCAACGATGTCTTCCAGAAGCGCGCCCCGCCTGTCTTCCGAAAGGACCAGGCTAAGGCGCCGGGGATCTTCGATTTTGATTATCGCCCCGGTAAAATAGTCCCCCTTCAGGCGGTCGAAGTACAGCCCGTCGCCCCCCGCGACGGCAACCTTTTCCTTGTCGGTTTTTCGGTCGACAGCAGGTTTGTTTTTTTCCAGTACCGACTGGATGTAATTCTGGCTGTAGAGGGCGGTGGCTAAAAATTTAAAGTGGCTGGAGTACATGCTGGTGTTGATCCAGATCTGCCTGAACGATTCCCAGGGGCCGTAAAACAGAAGGGCCGCCAGCAGGACAAAGCCCGCCGCGGCCCGGCACAGGCGCCGCAAAAACGGCGTCTTTTTGCGGGGTATGGGCATGGAATTACAGCGGTTCAACCGCCGTATGCAACTGGTAGGTTCCGCCCGAATAACCGTCATACGATCTTAGCTTGAGGTACAGTATCCCTCCGGAGGCAACAACGCTGACCCTGGCGTTGTAGTCGTTTCCCGAATCATCGTCTTCCTCCAGCTCACTTCCGTTCGCGTCGTAGACCGTTAGTACGGTATCGATGGATCCTTCGGTATAGGCGGTAATGATAGCGCCGTTGGCGGGGACGTTGAAGTAATACCAGATTTCACTGACGAGCTGGAACGAACCGCTTACAGGTACCCCGGAGGCGAGAAGCTGGGCCTGGTGGATCGGTTCGGTTCCGTAACGCCACGTGCCGAATCCGCGCATAAAGGTATAGGGGCCCGCCCTTCTGCCTGAATTTTCGTAGACGATGCCCAGGCCGCCCGGCATGGCGTTGCTGCTCAGGTAGGTTATGTTCTCCGGCATGTTTACAACGAGGAGCTTGTTACACTCGTTGAACGCATAGCCCCCAATGGCGACGATTCCCGCAGGAATGTTTACCCTGAGCAGGCTGCCGCAGTTGGAAAACGCGCCGTCATCTATGACCTGCAGGCTGTCCGGCAGGCTTACGTTGGACAGGTTGTAGCTTGACGAAAACGCATTCCGTCCGATTCTCCGTACCCCCTGCGGGATAACCACCGTGCTTATCTGTGAATCTACGAAACACGAGGGCCCTATCTCGGTTATCCCCAGATTGCCGGGAATATTCAGACTTTCGGCGCTCCCCGTGTAGGAAACAAGCTGGGTTCCCCTTAGCACAAAATCGCCCCGTCTTACCAGGGGGGTACTGCCCCCGGTAAAATCAGTAACCTGCTGCCCAAAGGCAAGAACCGCCGCACAGCAAAGAGCCGTGATTAACGCTGTTTTTTTCAAAATACGCCTCCTCTTCCTGATGGGATGATTACTATGTACCATTTTTGCTTATATAGCAAGGTCCCGCGTGTGATTGACAAATGCCGATGGCAGACACCATACTTGGGTGAATCTTGGTTCGATCAGTATTACGACAGTGATTCGTCCTTCGGAGGATACATGTTTGATTATGTGCTGATTCAGGAACAGAAAGTACCGGTAACCGCCACTGCGGATATCGTGGTCGTGGGGGGCGGCCCGGCGGGCGTCGGCGCCGCCATCGCCGCAAGCCGCGAAGGGGCGCGGGTCATCCTTGTCGAGCGGATGTTCTGCCTGGGGGGTATGATGACCGGCGGCCTTGTGGGCAAAATCGCCATTTCCCACCGGAACCGGGGAATTGCGGCGGAACTTCTGGAACGGCTGGATCGGTACCAGGGGACTTCCTTTGTCCAAAGCCGTCCCGAGACGCCCATAGACCCCGAGCTTGCCAAGCTCCTTCTGGACAAGATGGTGATTGACGAGGCGGGGGTGGATGTCCGGTTCGGCACGACGCTTACCCAGGTGGTAAAAGAGGGCCGCCAGGCCAAGGCCGTGATCGTCAGCGGCCTGAACGGGCTCCAGGCTATCCGGGCGAAGTACCTTATCGACTGTACCGGCGACGGCCAGGCAGCTTTTCTGGCGGGGGCCGCCTACATGCTTGGCGATGAGGAGGGGGGGCTTGGTTCGGCTCCCAGCCTGCTGTTTCGCGTTGCCCGCGTGGACGTGGATAAATTTATTAACGCCTGCGAAGAAGACGAGGAAACCTACAAATCCGACCGTACCCGCTACAGCCCGCGGGAGGCGCGGGAACTGTACCATTCGGATCGCTATGTTTTTTTTGCGAACTACATGCCCCTTGTCAGGCGGCGGATAGAGGAAAACCCGCAGATGTTCAGCGAATGGGAACGGCAGGTTCTTACCACGCGGGGGCTTATCTTTTTGAACCAGCCGCAGAGCGGGGTTATCCTGGTTAATTCCACGCGGATCCTGGGTTTCCACGGGAATGACGCGGCGGAATTGAGCAGCGCCATGGTGAACGGCCGCCGCCAGGTTGAAACTATCTTCCGGTTCATGAAGACCTTTTTACCCGGTTTTGAAAATTCAATTATCATGGACACGGGCGGCATGCTGGGGATACGGGAGTCCCGCCGGGTGGCGGGGGATTATGTTTTTAATGAAGACGATGTCTCCGGCGCTACCCGCTACGAGGACGCGGTGCTTTCCAACAACGGGGGCATAGAGATCCATTCCTCCACGGGCGCCGGCCTCCGGGGCACCCGTTTGGGCCAGGACGAGTATTACCATATCCCCTACCGCAGTATTATTGCGCGGGATTTTGACAACCTCTTTATGGCGGGCCGCTGTTTCAGCGCCAGCCACGCCGCCCTGTCCGCCGCCCGGAGCATTGCCTGCTGCATCGCCATGGGCCAGGCCGCAGGTTCCGCCGGGGCGCAGCTTGTGAAGAATCAAAAAACAAATACCAGGGACATTGATATCTATGCCTTGCAGGAAAAACTGGTAAATATTTTATAGCGGGGCGCGCGGGCCCTGCGGAACCCCGTTCCGGCTGCCGGACGGGAAACAAAAGATCTGCGAAGGAGCAAACTATGAAAATTTTAGCGTATGTGAACGGTTCTACCAAACTTGGCGAAGGGGAAGTTCAAAAACTTACCCATATCAACGTGGCCTTTGCGCGGCTGCGGAACAGCGGGGCCATAGACGCCGATCATCTGGATATTCTGGCGCAGTTTAAGGATATCCGCCGCTGGAACCCGGCCATCAAACTGGTGGCGTCGGTGGTGCCCCAGGAACCGGAGGCCTTTACGATCTGCGCCGCCAGCCCCGCGCTGCGGGCGGCCGTGGGGGAATCCTGCAAAAGGCTCATCACTACATACGGATTTGACGGGGTCGATTTTGACTGGGAGTACCCCTGCGTCCCCTCCAACGGCGTGGACAGTACCATTGCGGACAAGCGTAACTTTACCCTCTTCTGCGGCGAGGTTAGGAAGGCGGTGGACGCCCTGGGGCCGGGCCATCTGCTGTCGATTGCCGCCGGGGCGGATCTTTACTACGTGGAAAGCGTGGAACTGCCGGAACTGGTAAAGGTGCTGGACCATATCTGCCTGATGACTTACGACTTGAAGTGCGGGTTCCACGCCCTGGCGGGCCACCATACCCAACTGTATTCCTCCACCGGGGACGTGTTCAGGAACAGTTGCGACCAGGCGCTGCGGCTGTTCAACCAGGCCGGGGTTCCCAGGGAGCAGCTCCTTATGGGGGCGGCTTTCTATTCCCGGAAATGGGAGAACATCCAGGACCGGAATCACGGTTTTTTGCAGATCTCCAAAACCGGCGGCGGTTACGGGCCCGACTACGGTATCCTGGCGAAAGAGTACATCAACAAAAACGGCTATGTCCGGTATTGGGACGACGAGGCCAAGGCGCCCTTCCTGTTTAACGGCTCGACCTTTTTAAGCTACGATGACGAGGAATCCCTGGCCCATAAATGCGCGTACATCAAGGACCAGGGCTACGGGGGCATTTTCTATTGGGAACACAAGTGCGATCCTACCGGGACGCTGCTTTCGGCTATCGCGAAAAACCTTGGTTAGCGGGGGCGGCTCACCCTGCGGCCTTAAAACGGTTCGGAGCTTGCCACGCTGATGGCCCGGTATTCGTCACCGTTTTTCGCCTGGTCGCCGGGACGCCAGGGCCGGACCGCGTTGTAGAAGTGGTAGAGCCGCTTCCCCGCGGTGATGATCCCGGCCTTGTGGGCGTGGGTCGAATCAATTTCCCCTTCGGCGCCGTACCGTAGAATGGGGTCGTTCGCCATCTCCCAATGGAACAGGTCTTGTGAACAGGCAATGCCGTCCTGGGCGTGTTTGCAGTCATACCCAAAGAAAAAGTTGAGCCAAAGATCGCCGTCCCGGCAAATATACGGATCCGCCAGGGAATGGCTGTACCATGTTCCCTCTTTGGTTTTAAGCACCGGGCTGCCTTCGTAGCGCTCCCAGCGGAGCAGGTCCTTTGAGGTGGCCAGCCCGGTCTGCTCGAGCCAGCCGACTTCTTTATTTTTCGCATTGTAGTACATGTAAAAGAGATCCCGATGCCGGAAGAAGCAAGCCTTGTAGAGCCCTGAGTTTTCCCATTCCGCACCGCCCCTCCAGGAATGGACCGGATCTTCCAGGCGGCGCCAGTCGAGGAGGTTCTCGTCCTCCGTCCAGGCAAGCCCCATTTCGGCAGGGCCGGACTCGTAACCCGCCTCCGGATAGGAATGGTAGATCATCCAGTACCTGCCCTGAAACTTTTCAAGTTCGTAGTTCCCCCAAAGGTCCATGTTCCTGAGTATCCAGGTTCCCGCGATGCTGACGCCGTCCCACTTGCCCTTTTGATCCAGCCGTTTCAAAACCATGCCGTGATGCTTCCAGTGGAGCAGATCATCGCTTAGCGCCAGGGCGGACTGGTACCCGGTCCCGTCAAAGCCGGTGTAGAGCATGAAGTACCGGCCCTGATGCCGGAACAGAAAGGGTACGTCCACCGCCAGGGAATCAAAGGCCCCCTCAATGCCGGAACCTTCGATTACCGCCTTCCCGTATTTATAGGGGCTTGCGTAGGTTTTAAGCAGCGTTTCTGTGTTCATTGTAGTTCCTTCTTCAAAGATAATA
>JAISMQ010000110.1 GCA_031276685.1 Treponema sp.
GAAATTGAAAAGGCCATCAGGACCCGCAAAATCGAGGGGAAGCACGTGATCCCCGTGCCCTCCATCGAGGTAAAGCGGAGCTATCCGAACATCTTTTACGACGCCATCCGCGTGCTGCAGAAAAGAAAGAAAACCACGGGGATCAGCCCGGCGGGCGCCGATCTAAGCCCCCGCAGAATTGGCCCCATCCCAAAGGTGCTGGAAAAATCCGTGGTCCGCCCCGAATACTCCAAGCGGGGCAAGGTGATCATCACGGAGGCGGCCCTGAGCCAGATGGTGATCCACTGCGTTGACGAGTACAACGGCGAAATCCGCATCAAGAAAATTGCCATCAAGGATGACGAGATAGGCTACCGGCTGGTTATCACCATTGATGTCCCCTACGGAACCCAACTGGGGGGGAATATCCACGAACTGCAGCAGTACATTATTGACAATATTGAGCGGTATACCAATATCCTTATTGAAGAAGTGAATATCATCATTGACAAAATTGTCCAATGACGGTCTTCCGCCCTGCGGGACCGCGGGACATACAGGGGGGATTATGCGGCGTTTTTTGTATCTGGCGCTAACACTGGCAGCCCTGTTCGCGGGGGCCTATCCGGGTTTCGGGCAAGTCCCGCCGGACGCGGGCCATTACAGGATCATCGGCGATGATCCTGCGGCGGCGGAACGGATTACGAAGGACCTGGAAGGGCGCTTCGCGATTTACACAAGGCTTTTCCGCTTCGACCCCCGCCTGCTGGCCGCGCCCCTTAACGTGCGCCTGTTTGGCGACACGGCGGCCTACAACGACTACCTGATCGGGCGGCTGGGGGCGGGGAGCGCCGGGGCGCTGTACCTCCACTACCGCCAGCCGGACCGCCGGGAACTGGTAATCGACTACGGCGCGGAGTGGGAACGGAGCCTCCCCTACCAGTCCTTCGTCCAGTACCTGCGCGCCTTTATCCCCAGCCCCCCGCCCTGGATCGAGGAGGGCTTCTCCATCTACTTTAGCACCCTGTCCATAGAGGGGGGGGAGACGGCCTACGCCGAAAACCTTTCCTGGCTGGAACGGGTAAAGGAACTGCCGATTCCCCCGGTCCGGGACATCCTCCTCCTGGGCACGCAGGATACCGGGGCCGCCCTTTCACGGGAGGACTACAGCGCCCTTTCCTGGGCGCTGGTGTCGTTCTTCCTGAACAGCGGGAACGAGGATTACATCCGTTCCCTGCTGGAATGTTTTATGCTCCTCTCCCCCGGCGCCGGGCTGCTGGAAAACACCGTCGCCGTGGCGCGGCGGTTTGAGGACTGGAACGGCTTTGAAACCCTGGACCGGGACTACCGTTCCTACATCAGCGCCCGCAAAACCTTCCCGGAACTGATGAACGAAGGCCGCCAGGCTTACGGGGAAGGGGATTTTAACAGGGCCGAACCGGCGTTCGCCGGGGCGGCCGTCCTGCGGCCCGGCCACTACGCCCCCCATTACTACCTGGGGCTTATAGCTTACGGCAGGGGGGACTGGGGCGGGGCGGAGCAGCACTACAACCGCAGCCTTGAGCTGGGGGGCGACAGCGCCCTTATCTACTACGCCCTGGGCCTTAACGCCGCCGCTGCGGAACAGGGGGGGCGGGCTGCTGAATTCCTGCGCCGCGCCGCCGACGCCGATCCCGCCCGCTACCGCGAAAAGGCAAACGCCCTGCTCAGGCGGCTACCCTCGCGCTAAGGCAGCGCGAATCGCTGGCGTATAGTCCTTTCACGATCCTGCCCGCGAAGTGTCAGCCGCAGTCTGAAAAGGCTGTCCTTTTGCCAGGCGGCGTGAAAGGCCGCGTCATCAAAAACTACTTCCTCGGTTTCAACGGAAAAATCTTCCGGGTTATATTCCAGAACAACGGCGGAACTTAAAAGCAGTTTTCCGTTTTCCCCTGTTGGCACGGGCCTGTCATGGCAAAGCAGGTTAAGGACAAGCGGCCCTTTCCACACCGAAAGACGGTAACTGTCCGTTATAGTTAGACCTTCGCCGGGCTTAAAAACGAAATTGCGCCTGTAAAAGTTTACACCGCTTTCGGCAGGGTAGGCGGGCGAAATATCCATGGAAACATGAACCCCGCCGTCTTTTTCCGGCACAAACGATACGTCCCCGGCACGGTACGCGCTGCCCGGCATCTGCTCAAAGCCATTAATATCCGGCGTGTTATGATACGAAGAACGGTGATTCCAGAAACTATACCGGCTTTCACCGAAAACGCTCCTGGTGTAAGTCCGTGAACCGGCATCGACAATAACCGGATGACTGTTGTAGTAGAGAATAAAGTTTCCAATGTCATTGTGGTTATGGCTTTCCTGGTTATTGCCGCCCTTGGCGGAAAAAAAGAAGCCGTCTTCACGATCCTCCCGGTCCCGGGCGGTAACAACCTGAATATCCTTGAACCAGCTTAACTGCGGGAATGAAAATTCCGGTTCGGCCCGTTCAGCCTCTTTTTTTCCAAACAGGTCGGCAAAAAAACGAAAGGACATACAGACTCTGCCGGGCAGGGAAGGAAAGGAGGGCTTTTCACCGTTACGCCAGCGGGCAAATTTCAGAAGCCTTTCATCGCCTGTTTTTTTGCCGATTCGTTCCAAAAGATCCCAGGCCGATCCCACTCTGGGCGGGGCGTCCGCGTAATTTACAAAATAACCCTTCCCGATACAGACCTTGTAAATGTAAGCGGCCATGTTGCGCAGTTTGGCGGTTTCCCATACCGGGGAAACATCGGCAGTTTCCGACAGCTCCTCAATAAAATCAAAAAGAGAGGCGGCAGCAGCGTTAAAATAACCGGGCCCTTCATCACAGCCGCCGTCTTCCGGGTAGCGATCGATAAAAATGTTCATGCTGCGGATAGTTTTATTTACGCCTTCAAGCGCCCCGGAAAATGATTTTGCAAAGACCAGATATGAAACAAGCAGGTTGGAGTTGATCCAGGCGGTCCAATTGTTCGGTTTTTCATTTCCCTGCAGGCACGACCAGCCATAATCGTCATGTTCCAAAAAGGGCGCAAGGATACGCCGTTCCACTTCAAGTTCAATACGGCGCTTTACCAGAGGGGAGAGGGCGCCAATGGCATCCGAAAGGAAATAATAGATCCACGAAAAAAGGGCGCCTGTTTCGGCGGAAAAGAGGTCAATGAAGACAGGGTATTCGATATTGGGCAGTTCCGGCGGTTTTGAGTCTTTTGCATGCCAGCCGTAATTGTGGGCGGAATACACCCAGCTTGTTTCTTCGGATACAAGCCAGACGCCGTTAATTATCTCGTCAAGGTATTCCCCCCTGCCTTCGATACACTCCGCCAGCAAAAGCACGTAAAGCCTGTACCGCCTGGCATCGTAACGCGCCTGAAAGCGCCGGCGGTCACCGTTCCTGAAAAAATCCAGGTAGAGCGCCGCCGGAATACTTTCCCACTCCGTGCCTTTTATCTTTTGTGCCGCTTCGCACAAGCCTGTTTTAAGTTCGCCGTTAAGCCCTTCCCAGGCTTCCCGGTCGGTATAGGCCGGGAAGGGCTTGAATTCGTGCAAAACCCTTACAGGTACAAGCATGTTAATTCTGCTGGAACCTGTCGTAGGCGGTTTGGTAAATTTGCACCAGCCGGGGAAGGCCCATGCCGTTCAGACGCTGGATAAACGCATCGTATTCCTTTTCCACGCCGCCTGCGGTAACCCAAACTGCCGCCTGCTGGGTTATTACGGTGTCGATATCCGTTACCAACACTGAAAGCTCCCTGGATTCCTCGTCGGTAAAGGGGATATGGGTGCTGTAGGTCGGGGTTTCATAGGGCATGTAAATGTCCCGCTTGTAGTTGGTCAACAGTATAGGATTCTTCGGCGGCACTGCGGACGATTCTGATATTATTTTGGCATCAACAGCGGCGCTGGTATACTGCGGGGCGCCCGTATTATAACCATAGGCGTATGTCCAGTTGCCCGGGAAATTTGCCGGAGCGCTTTTTCTGGTATACGTACCGTCATTGTTTTTAACAAGGGGTGGGCCAAAAGCGCCATAGAACACCTGAAGGCTTATATCCTGGTCGTACAGGTTATCAAGCCACCTGAACGCAATTTCGGGGTGTTTGGTGGAACTGCTTATTTCGGCGCCGTATTTCCGTATCTGCAGATCATTGGGGGTAATACGCCAGCCGTAATCGCCCTTGGGGCCTTTAAGCGGCCTAAGCATACTCCACTGTTCCACAATGCCGCTGGTCCTGAGCCAGGTATCAACGGAGACGCCCACCAGCGCCGGGGGCTCGGTCGGGTTTGTTTTTGCGCTGCGAACGGTATTGCCCTGGGTAAACATCTCCTGATCCAACAGCCCTTCGGAGTAAAGTTTGTGGAACCAGGCTATGGCATCCTTAAAACCGGGATGGGCGGCAATGTGCTGAACCTTTCCATCCGTTACCATGATTTTTTCCACTGCGCCGTATGAGGGCCTGACGCCGAAGGCGTAGAAAAAATCTATCAAACTGGCGTCACCCCAAAGGCCCGTGACAGTCATCGGGATTTCATCGGCCTTGCCATTGCCATTGGGGTCCCCCGTCTTAAATGCCTTTAATGCCTGGTAAAATTCTTCGGTGGTAGTAGGCATTCCAAGCTTTAGGGTGTCAAGCCATTGCTGGTTGATAAAGGAAACATGCCGCTCGGGCATGTAGTCGGGCAGCTTATAGGGCAGGCCGTAAATAAGGCCGTTTGTTTCCCTGCCCACCTTCGCGAAGAAGGTATCCTGGGCAAAAATGGCCTTTAGGTTGGCGCCGTACTTGTCAATCAGATCGTTCATGGGCACAAAAAGATCGCTGTTCAAATTGATGTCGTTACTGTCCAGAAGCTGCGCCCAAAAAACATCGGGCAGGGCTCCCGACGCCAGAACCAGCGCTTTTTGGGTAGCCCAATCGTTTCCCGCCCGCTCCCATTCTATGTGGATTCCGGTCTGGGATTCCAGTTTTCTGGCAATTTCAGTATCATCGCTGTCCCGGTTGGCGTACCCTGTCGCGCTGCCTATCATTACCTTGAGCGTATACGGCTGGCTTACAATGGGGAAACCCGTTTCCTTAAATCCAAGGGCCTGCAATCCGGCCGCATCGGAAGAAGCGGTTCCCGATGCCGCAGACCCGGCCTGGCGGCCGCCGGCAAAAACCAGCGCCGGCAGCACAACAAACCCCGCGACAAGCAGCAACGCAATCCGATACCTTTTCATAACAACCTCCTAAGAACCCGCTAGAAATATCGCCGCCGGGGCGGCATACCGCGCAAGCGGTACAGTTACCCTTTTATAGCGCCCACCATGACGCCCTTGGTAAAGTGTTTCTGGAGAAAGGGATAAATACACATAACCGGCAATGTTGCCACCAGTATCAGGCTGTACTTCATCGTTTCGGCGTACCACAATGCCTCTTCCATATCAAGCGCGGCATTAACATCGCCGCCGATCAGCAGAATATCCCGCAGTACCATCTGGAGCGGCACCAGTCTTTCATCGCGCACATATATCATATACTGCATCCAGGAATTCCACTGTTCTACCACGTTGTACAGGGCGATAACGGCGACAATAGCCTTTGAAAGGGGAAGTACGATCTGCAGGAAAAAACGTGTGTTCGAACAGCCGTCCACCCTGGCCGCATCCATCAGCTCGTTCGGGACATTGGCCGCGAAATACGCCCGCGACACGATCAAGTGCGACCACTCCACGCCAAAGGGGATAACAAGCGCCCATATCGTATTCACCAGGCCGTAGCTCCTGACCGCCAGGTAGGTGGGGATCATGCCGCCGGAAAAATACACCGTAAAAAGCAGGAACAGGGTAATCGCCTTGCGGCCCACAAGATCCCTGCGTGAAAGGGCATAGGCCGCCGGCATGGTAAAGCACAGGCTCAGGCCCGCGTCCACAATCGTATAAAAAATTGTATTCCGGTAACCAACCCAGATGCGGCTGTTGTAAAAAACCCTCTGGTAACCGTAGAATGAAAGACGCGCCGGCCAGAGCCACACTTCGCCGGCGTTCACCGCCTGCGCGTCACTAATAGAAGCGATAATAACAAACCACATGGGATACGCCATTATCGCAAAAATAACCAAACTTAAAGCAAACACGACAAGGTCAAACAGATTGTCTTCCAGGCTTTGCTTCCTCCAGGCCATAACGCTTCCCCCTACCAGATGCTCATATTGGTAACCGTCCTGGCTATCCGGTTAACAATGACAAGGATGACAAAATTGACGCTTGTGTTCATCAGGCCGACCGCCGCGCCAAAACTGTACTGGGCGTTAATAAGCCCTACCCTGTAGGTGTAGGTGGAAATAACTTCGCTTTCCATCAGGTTCAGGTTGTTCTGTAACAGATACACCTTCTGAAAACCGACCGACAAAATACTCCCGGTACTTAAAATTAAAAGAATGATAATGGTCGGCGCGATAGTGGGAATGTCTATGTACCATATCTTCTGTATTTTGTTGGCCCCGTCAATGGTTGCCGCCTCATAAAGTTCCACATCTACGGCCGACAGGGCCGAAAGGTAAATAATACTGCTCCAGCCCATACCCTGCCATACTCCCGACCAGACATAAACATGCTTAAAGGCTCCGGGGAGGGCCATGATGTTAACCTTTTCAACCCCCAAAAGGCCGGCAGTAATACCCCAAAGACCCCGGGGCGATAAAAACATTACGATCATGCCGGCCATGACAACCATGGAAATAAAGTACGGCAGGTAGGTAACCGTTTGCAGTACCCGCTTGTACTTCTGGTTCTTAAGCGAATTGAGCAGCAACGCGAGTACAATGGGCGGCAGAAACCCGGCCACAAGGCTGTAGAGACTTATGGAAAAAGTATTTCTGATGTAGAGCCACGACAGCGACGAGCGGAAAAAACGGGCAAAATTCTCAAGGCCTGTCCAGGCGCTGCCCCAGATCCCCCTGGAAGGGATAAAATTTTTGAAGGCAATCTGCAGGCCGTACATCGGCACGTACTTAAACAGAATACTAAGTACGATTACCGGCAGCAGGAACAGATACAACTCGTAATTAAGCAGTATCATACGCAAACGTCTGTTACGCAGCCTGGTTATACCGTACCTGCCAACCATACTAGCCCCTTCCGCAAGGTATATTCCAAACGCCAGCATACGCCCCTTTCGGAATCCTGTCAAGAAAGTTGGAAAACCCCCTTGCCGATACCCCGGCCTTCCTGGACAATAGAAAAATGACAGCGGAGCAAAAAACGGTTCTTGCTAGGTTTCTCGACACTGCCGGCGCTTGCCTGGGGGACGGGTACCTGGGGGACGGTCACGTCCAGGCCGACTACGGCCAGGCCGGTCACGGCCAGGAGGGCGGGGAATACGCGCTTGCCCCCCCGGTTTCCGGGCCGCCCGGCGATACCCTGGAAGGAATCGCGGCGGATATCCGCGCCTGCCGCGCCTGCCCCCTGGGGGCCTCCAGGACCAACGCGGTCCCCGGCGAGGGGGCGGAAGATCCGCTGGTCCTGGTTATCGGCGAAGGGCCCGGCCAGGACGAGGACCGCACGGGCCGGCCCTTTGTGGGCCGGGCGGGGCAGCTCCTCGACAAGATGCTTGCCGCCATCGGCCTGCGCCGCGAGGAAAACTGCTTTATCGCCAATGTCGTCAAGTGCCGCCCGCCGGGGAACCGCGACCCCGAGCCTGCGGAGGCCCTGTGCTGCAAGCCGTTCCTGCGCCGCCAGATAGCCTGCCTGCGGCCCCGGATGATCTTCTGCGTGGGCAAGGTCGCCGCCAACCTGCTTCTGGAAAATGCCGAACGGGTCGCCATCGGGAGTCTGCGGGGCCGTTTCTTTGAATACCCCGTTAAAAACCCCGGCGTACTGGAAGCCCCGGAAGCGCCTGCGGAAGCGCCCATCCCGCTGCTCGCCACCTACCACCCCAGCGCCCTGCTGCGGAACGAGGACCTTAAACGGCCCGCCTGGGAGGATCTGAAGCTTCTCCGCTCAAAACTTGA
>JAISMQ010000112.1 GCA_031276685.1 Treponema sp.
TACATTGTCTGCATTTTTCAGTAATATCTTTTTTTATTATTGCATCAACAAAACTATCGTTATTACTGATTGCCTGCTCATCAATTTCTTCACTGGAAACCAATGCGTTTCGTTTATTATTTTTTCTATACAAATCAAGAACATAATTCTTTGCTATAGCATAAACCCATGTGGATAATGAATATACTTGGTTGTATTTATGTAAATTGTTGAATACTTTAAGAAGCATATCTGAAACGATGTCATTTTGTTCGGAAGTTGACACGTTTTTAAATGATTTTAAATATATCAACAAACGCGGATAATAATATTCCCACAAACATTTATATTTCTCCTGTGGGTCTATGCTTTTATCCTGAATTTTCCGTTCTACTTCATGTCTGTCCATGCTTTATTATACGAATATTATACAAAAGTGTTTGATAAATTTTACAACTTTATGTTTTTAAGTTAAAAGGGTATTGCACATAACGGCTGTATCTGATGTTGCCCGCCCTTTGTGAGACCCCGCAAAGCGGCCCGCAGGCGCAGCGGGCTCCTGGCGCTGCGCCGGACATGCTATAATGCTTCATGCCCCGGACCTTTAGCTGCGACGCCCTGGTTCTAAAAACCGCCGCTTCTGGCGAATCCAACCGCGAGGCATGGTTCCTCTGCGCGGAACAGGGGGTGCTGCGGGCCACGGTGTTCGGGGGGCCCAAGAGCCGGCTCCGCGCCCACGTGTCGCCGTTCCACTCGGGGACCCTGTGGATCTACCGGGACCCGGTGCGGGATTCCCACAAGGTGGACGATTTTGATGTCCGCGCCTGGCGGCCCGGCCTGCGGGAACTCTACGAGCGGGCCATGACGGCGGACGCGGTGGCGGACACGATCCTCGCCTCCCACGGCGGCGGCGGGAACTGGGAAGCCGCCCTGTCCCTGGCAGGGGCCAGCCTGGACGCCCTGGCGGAAGCCGGGGAAGAGGCGGCAAGCCGCGTTTTTACCCAGTTTCTCTGGAACTGGGCGGCCTTTCTGGGGCTGCGCCCGGAACTGGGCGAGCCGGACCGCCCTTGTGAAGCCTCCCCCGATGGACTACTATGGTTCGACCGGCTGGAGGGGAGCTTCACCTGGAGCCCGCCGGCCGGGCCGGGGAACCGCTTTCTGCCCCTGGGGCCCGGCGCGCGGCGCTGGCTCCTGGCGGTACAGGAACATACGCCGGAACGGATCCTGCGGATCACGGCGGATCCGCTGTCCCTAACCCAGGCCCGGGCGGCCGCGACCGCCCTTATGGCGGAGATCCTGGGGCGGGAACTGCCAACCTGGAGTTTTTAGCCCCCCGGAACCTGTTTCAACGGAGTATGGATGCGGGCTGTAGACATTATCATGGCAAAGCGGGATGGCCGCGAGCTTTCCCGCGAAGAACTGGGCTTCCTTATCAACGGTTTTGTGGCGGGAACAATCCCCGATTACCAGGTATCCGCCTGGGCTATGGCGGTCTTCTTCCGGGGCATGAGCCCTGCGGAAACTGCGGCCCTGACGGAGACCATGCTCGACTCAGGCGGGCGGATGAACCTTGCCGGGATCCCCGGCCCCCTGGTGGACAAGCACTCCACCGGCGGCGTGGGCGACAAGACCAGCCTGATCCTGGCCCCCCTGGCGGCAAGCCTGGGGCTCCGGGACCCGATGATGTCGGGCCGGGCGCTTGGCCATACGGGGGGCACGCTGGACAAACTCGAATCCATTCCCGGCTACCGCACCGCCCTGTCCCCCGCCGAATTCCGGGAGATCCTGGCGCGGGACGGCTTTGCCATGACCGGGCAAACCAGGGACACCGTCCCCGCGGACCGGCTGCTCTACGCCCTGCGGGACCTAAGCGCCACGGTGGAATCCGTCCCGCTTATCACCGCCAGCATCCTCTCCAAAAAAAAGGCCGAAGGCGCGGAGGCCCTGGTTCTGGACGTAAAGTTCGGCTCCGGGGCCTTTATGCGGGACCCGGCCGAGGCGGAAGGGCTGGCCCGATCCCTGGCGGACACCGGCGCCGCCCTGGGGCTCAGGATCATCGCCCTGCTTACCAGCATGGACCAGCCCCTGGGGAGCATGGTGGGGAATTTTCTTGAGGTGGAGGAGTGCTACGCCTGCCTGGACCCGGCCCGGTACAGCGCCCCCCCGCGGCCCGGAAGCCCGGAACACGGGCTGTCCGCCGACCTTATGGAGCTGACGCTGGAACTGGGGGCCCGGATGCTGATGTTGGGGGGCCGGGCCGGAAGCCCGGAGGAGGGCCGGAAGCTTTGCCTTGGCGCCCTTGCCGGCGGGAAACCCCGCGATCTGTTCCTCGGCAACATCGAAAGCCAGGGCGGGGACCGGAAACGCTTCCTGGAAATGCTGGGAAGCTACCGTTCCCCCCACCGGGCGGAGATCCGGGCTAGGGAAGACGGCTACGTCTCCCGGATAGACGCCCGGAAGGTGGGCCAGGCCGGGATAGTCCTGGGGGTGGGGCGGAACCGGCGCGAAGACCCGGTAAGCCCCGTCGCGGGCCTGCAGCTTCACAAAAAGGCGGGATCCCCGGTACGCAGGGGGGACTCGCTTATGACGGTCTGGGGGAAGGACCGGGAAAGCCTGGAGGCCGCCATCCCCGCCCTTGAGGGGGCGGCGGAGTACGCGGCGTCGCCGCCCTCCCCGGAAAAACTTGTTATAAAAGAGATACGGCATGGATAAAACGGCGCTAACGTGGGAAAAACGGGAAATATCCCCGGACTTAGTCAAAAATGTGGACGCCAAATACCGCTGCGGCCCCATTACCGCCTCCATTTTGGTCCGCCGGGGCTTTACGGACGGGGAAGCGATCCAGTACTTCCTGGAAAACGACCCCCGCTACCTCCGCAACCCCTTCGACCTGCCCGGCATGGAAGACGCGGTGGACCGGATCATCAACGCCAAAGAGGAAGGGGAGCGGGTGCTGATCTTTGGGGACCGGGACGTGGACGGAATCACCAGCACCGTGCTGCTCTGGGAAACCCTGTCCGCCATGGGGCTGGAACCGCGCTGGCGGCTCCCCCGGGGGGACGAGCCCTACGGCCTTTCGCGGCAGGCGGTGGAGGAATTCGCCGCCGATTCGGGGACCCTTATTATCACCGTTGACTGCGGAATCTCCAACACGGCGGAAGTGGAGCGGGCCAATGAACTGGGGGTAGACGTGATTATCACCGATCACCACAACCCCCAGGGCGCGGAGCCGGAAGACCTGCCCCGCGCCTACGCCATCGTCAACCCCAAGCTTGAGACCGGGGGGGCCGGCCGCTACCCGTTCCGGGACCTTTCCGGCTGCGGGGTGGCCTTTAAGCTGGCCTGCGCCCTGCGTTTCGCCCAGCGGAGCAGCTTTTACGGCCAGGAACTCTGCCTTCTCAACGTCCGGGCGGCCAACGACGCCTGGATCATCGAAACCGTCAAACTGCGGAATCTGACGGTAACGGGGCGGCTTACCGAAACCGTGGTCCCCGGCATGGTCCGCATCACCGACACCCGGCTCCCCGCCTTTCTGGAGGGCCAGCAGATCCTTACCTGGGACCTCCCGCTGCAGGCCGGGATCCTGGCGAAGATCTTTGGCAAGGGGGTCGAGATCTCCATGCTGGACATAGCCCCGGAGATCGCCAAGGAAATACCCAAAAGCCAGGGGCAGAGCCTGCTGCGGCTGCGGGAGGAATCCCGCCTGGCCCGATACTCCCGGAAGGAGATCACCGAGCTTGACGTGTTCCTCAACCTGTTTATTTCGTTCGTCCGCAAGCGGGAAAAACTCTGGACGGCCCAGGACGAGGAGGGCCTCCAGCTTGCCGGCCTGGGAACCGTGGCGGACATTATGCCCCTGCTGGACGAAAACCGGATCATCGTGCGGGGGGGAATTGAATCGATCACGGCGAAGCCCCGGCCGGGTATCGCCGAGCTTCTGTTCAAGCTGGGACTGGCGGGTTCCCGTTTCGGCAGCAAGGAGATCTCCTGGCAGTTGTGCCCGGCGATCAACGCCGCAGGCCGCATGGGGAAACCGGAAATCGCCGTAAACCTGATGCTGGAAAAGGATCCGGCGATCCGGGACAAACTGGCCGAACAGCTTATCATCCTGAACGACGAGCGGAAAAAACTGGGGGAAAGCACCTGGAGCATCGCCGAACCCATGGCCCTGCAAAACCTTGAACGCTTCGGCGGCAAGCTGGCCCTGGCCTTTGGCGAGGATATTAACCGGGGGATTACGGGGATCATGGGCGGGCGGCTTGTAAAACGCTACAAGGCCCCGGCCCTGTTCGTGTCCTTCGCCGGGGATACCGCCGTCGGATCCCTGCGCTCCGTCAAAGGCTACGACCTCCGCCCCCTTCTGGAACAGTGCGCGGACCTGTTCCTGGACTGGGGGGGCCACAACTACGCGGCGGGCTTTAGCATGGAGCGGGCCAACTGGGACGAACTGCTGCGGCGGCTCCAGGGCATCGTGGAAACCATGGAATTCTCCCCGGACGAAGAGGGGAAAACCATCCGCATCGACGCGGAACTCCCCCCCGCCTACCTGACGGCGGAGATCCTCGACATTGTGGAACTGTTCGAGCCTTACGGCGAGGAAAACCAGCCCCTCACGTTTATGACCCGCAAGGCGCGGATCTCCGACCTTAGCCTGATAGGGAAAAACGGCGCGCCCCACGTAAAACTGACCCTGGATATCGGGAACTACAAATGGCCCGCCCTGTACTGGCAGGCGGCGGACAAGATCCCCGGCGAGTTCGCCCTGAACGACTCGGTGGACCTGGCCTTTACCATGACCCGGAACTGGTTTAACGGCGACGGAAAACCCCAGCTTATCATCACCGACCTGCGGCGCGCCGGAACATAGCGGCAATATTCCCGTGTATATGCGCCGGCCCTGGCACAAACCCCTGGGCTGGCGCAATATAAATAAAAATGGGGCCGTTTTATACCTTTCGCACCGATGTTTTAC
>JAISMQ010000117.1 GCA_031276685.1 Treponema sp.
GGGGATGATCGCCCAGGTGGTCCGCTGTTTTGACGACCCCGACATTATCCACGTAAGCGGCACGGTATCCCCCGAGTCGGACATGGAGACCATCAGCATCGAGCTTGCCCTGGCGGACCTGGAAACGCTGGAAAAGCGCCGGGAACGGGCCCGGCGGGCGCTCAAGGTTCAGGCGAAGGCCGAACAGAAACAGGCCGAGCAGAGCCTTGCGGTGCTGGGCAAAATAGCCCCCGTTCTGGAACAGGGCGGCCCGGTCCGTTCCCTGGGCCTGGACGATGACGAAAAGGCCGCCGTGTACGACTGCCATTTTATTACCGCCAAGCCCCAGATCTACGTCTGCAACGTGGACGAGGAAACCATGCGCGGCATAACGCGGGGGGGCGGGGGGGGCGGCCCCCAGGTGGAGGCGGTCCGGCGGCGGGCCGCCCTGGAAAATTCCCCCGTCGTGGCAATCTGCGGCAAATTCGAGGCGGAGCTGGGGGCCATAGAGGACCCGGAGGAGAAAAAAGCCTTCCTTGGGGAACTGGGCCTTGAAGAATCGGGCCTTTCCGCCCTTATCCGCGCCGCTTACGGGCTTTTGGGGCTGCGGACCTTCTTTACCGCCGGGGCGGACGAGTGCCGGGCCTGGACCATCCACGCCGGGGACACCGCCCCCAGGGCCGCCGGCGTTATCCACACGGATTTTGAAAAGGGCTTTATCAAGGCGGAGGTCTACTCCTACGATGACATTGTCCGGTACGGTACGGAGGCCCAGATCAAAGAGGCCGGCAAATACCGCGTCGAAGGCAGGGAGTATGTCGTGCGGGACGGCGACGTAATTTTTTTCAAGTTCAACGTGTAGGCGGGCAGGGCCCATATACCGCGATACAGGCGGGGAAAAACCGGCGGGTCAGTCCTTGGCGCGGGGGACCACGATCATGCTGGGCCGGCGCAGGGCGGACAAAAGCTCCGCCGATGAGTAGTAGCGGTTCCTTCCGGCCATGCTGATCTCGTCCTGGTAGCGGAACCTGTTGGCGCCCCAGTCGCTGGGGATAGGATCGTGAATAACGAAATATTCCCCGTTCAGGGAATAGCCCTTGATAACGATGTAGTGCCCCACCGAGTCGGTGTAGTACCTGCCGAACAGGCTGGAGGCGGCGTCCTGGCGGGAGATGTTTATCCCGTCGGTGCGGAACAGGACGATAGCGACGCTTCCGGCGTCTATCACGTCCCGGACGTTCTGGACCGATCGCAGCGGCTCGATGCTGGCGCTGGCCCCCTCTTTCCGGATTACGTCCAGAAGCTGCTCAAAGCTGGTCCCGCCGTCCCCCTGCCAGCCCACGGCCTGGCGGACCGTGGAAACGGGGAAGTACTTTCCGGTCCCCCAGCTTATCGCCATAGCCGCCGACGCGGGGCCGCAGTTGGACGTAGTCCCCGTGTTGTACTGGGTGCGGTACCAGTTGAACTGGTTCAGGTTGGCGTCGGCGTGCATCGACGGCAGGGGGCTTACAAAAACCGAGTAGTAGTGTTCGCCCCGGTCCGGTTCCATCACCGTAAGGCCGTAGTAGCCGCTCCTGGTAAACCGGACCCTGGTCAAAAATTCGTCCGATTCGCTAAAATCCAGCGGCGCCTGGTCCACCGATGCGTAGCGGGCCACCTTGGTAATTTCCCCGTTGACGACAAACATCTCGTCCGGCGAGGACAGCGTTACAAACCGCGCGGAACTCTGTTCCGCCACCGAGCCGGGGTGGGGGATATCGACGTACAGCGGCTCTGATTTGAAGATCGCGCCCGCGTTGTTCCGGGCGGTAAGGCGCACCACGTAGGTCCGGGGCACGGAATACTCGTAAACGGGTTCGGCCTGGAAACTCCGCTTGCCGTCCCCCAGGTCCCATTCAAACGATTTAAGATCTTCCGCCGGGGGATCGGAAACGAAAAAACGGACCGATACCTTCGAATCCCCGGCATTGCTGCTTTCAAAGCCGATTGTTACGTTCTGGGCGCTTACCTGGGGCCGGGTTACGGAGGCCCTGGGGGCGCTGGCCATCCGGACTTCCGCGTTTTTGGCGTTTTCCACGGAGGGGATGATGATTGTGGACCCCACGCGGATGCGGTTGGCGTTACTGATGTTGTTGTACCAGGCCAGCAGATCGAAGGGCAGATCGTAGGCGTAGGCTATTTCCGAAAGGGTTTCGCCCGGGCGGACCCGGTACTCAAGGTCTTCCTCGCGGTTGGGCGGGACGCCGGATCCGGTTATTTCTTCCTGAAAAATAGAAACGGCGGCCCAGTTTTTTTCTTCGCGGGGGAGTACCAGCGGGGAGATGGACCAGTCGTTGTCCGGGTCCTGGTAGTAGGCGGCGATATCGTTGATTGTGGAAATCAGGTTTTCCGGGGGGAGTTCGGGGGATATTATGGCAAAAGAAACAAGGACGACCGCGCCCGTCAGGAAGGCTGCGGCAAAACCCAGCGCAAGAACGCGGAGCATCAGGCGCCGCCGCCGCGCGCGGCCGCGGGGATGTAGTTTTCCGTTCATCTTTTTCGCAAATTCACTCATCTCCGTCCCCCCCTATACCACTGTATCGGGAAAAAGGGGATCTTTTTTAAGAAAATCACCCGCCGGGCCCCCTCCGTAACGCCGGATTTTGAAAAAAACCCCGGATTAGGGGATTATACTATCAGTTTTTGGCCCGGCTGTCCAGCGTTTTTTGACAGGCCGGGCCGCGGCTTACCCGCCCGGGGCGGTATGGGACGAGCCCATTTCGTCCCGGAACGGGATAAATTTGACCCCCATGCCGTTGTAGACATCGCGGCGGTTAAGGGTAATGGTGCCGTCTTCGGACACGTCTTTTTGCACTTCCATGATGTACTGGCGCTGGGGCGGGCCCAGCGGCAGGACCATAATCCCGCCGGGCTTAAGCAGCTTAAGCAGGGGAGGGGGGATATGGTCGATGGCGCAGGTAACGATGATCTTGTCGAAGGGGGCGTATTTTTCCCAGCCGTAGTAGCCGTCCCCCAGCTTCCGGCTGATGCCGCCGTAGGAAGGGTAGGTTTTTTCCAGATCCCGGTACAGTTTGTCTGTTTCGATGTAGAGGGGCTTTATGATCTCGATGGTGTACACGTCCTGGGCAAGGTACGAAAGAATAGCGGACTGGTAGCCGGAACCCGTGCCTATTTCCAGCACGCGGTCATCGGGCCTTATGTCCAGGGTGGTCGTCATCATGGCTACCACGTCAGGATCGGTAATGGTGGCCCCGTACCCAATGGGAAGCCAGGTGTCGGCGTATTCCCGGCCCCGGTTCGATTCCCGGACAAAGTGTTCGCGGGGGGCCAGCAAAAAGGCCCGCACGTCCTCCTGGCGCTTGAGTTCGGACGTATGGACAAAGTCCTGGGCCAGCACCCAGCTTTTTTCCAGACAGGCGGGGTTGTCGTTCCGGTTCGCCCGCATCCACGACAACCAGGCTTCCTTGGTTTCTATGGGCATGGACCGGGCCAGGGCCGGGCCGTCGTAGCTCTTTGCGCCCGGCAGGACCTCGAAGGCAAGGCCGTAATCCGGGTCCCCCTCGGCGGGCGCCGTTTCCGCGCCCGTCTCCGGGCTGTTAAGGGCGGCCGCTTCCTCGTAGCTTACCACCTGTTCCGACTTTGCGGAGATCAGCCCGGGCAGAAAGAGGCCGAAAACAAAACCCATAGCGATCCCGCTGACGAGGGAAACTACGACATGGGCCGGAATAGCTTTAGCAACGTTCACATTACGAGCTTAGGGTATCGCCGGGTGCGTGTCAATTATTCGCGCTGCTGCCGCGATTAGCCGGGGACGCGCTTGGTTCTGCCGGTTTATCGCTATATAATACAGTATATGAAACGCGCTAAGTTTGCCGCCCTGTTTTTTATCTCCATCGCGGATATTTCTTACGAACTCTTTGTGATGCGGATCTTTTCCGTCGGCGGCTGGTCGAATTTCGGTTCGCTGGTCATTTCCACCGCCCTGTTGGGGGTCGGGCTTTCCGGGATCATCATTACCTTTTTGGATGACTGGGTTACCGCCCGCGCCGGGCCCATCATGTCGGTATGCGCCATAAGCCTGCCCCTGCTCATGGCGGGGGCCACCATCGTCGCCCAGCTTGTCCCCTTTAACCCGGTTTTTCTTGCCACCGACTCCCGGCAGATATGGTTTATCGGGGCCTACTACGTTGTTTACGGGCTTCCCTTTTTCGTGATCGCCGCCTTTACCGGCGTGGCCTTTATCGCCATGCGGGACGAGATCCAAAAACTCTACTTCTGGAACATGGTAGGTTCCGGCATCGGGGGCTTTTTTATTATCGCCTTTATGTTTTTGCTCCCCCCCCGCTACCTTATCC
>JAISMQ010000177.1 GCA_031276685.1 Treponema sp.
AAATAGCCCTAAAAAATTGCGGGACGGGCCCGTTTTCTTAAAAAATACTTATTTGGAAGCGCAGGGGTCAAGAAAAATCGGCATATTACTTGCTATATGTGTAGTTGTTTGCGGTCCCGGGGAGAAAAGATGACTGACGCCACGCGGCCCAATACGAAGCCCGGCAAGGGGGTATTATCGGGCTAAGCCCGTTTACATAGGCACCTTTTTTCACAGAAAGAGCAGCGCCGCAGAGACGATGGTCATGATATAGACGATGGCGCGGTAGCGGGATTCGGAGACGTTTTTTACTATCAGAACCCCCAGGGCCGTCCCGATAAGGATAACGGGAATCAGCGTAAGGTCGAATAACAGCCCCTTGATCGTGATGTTGTGCCATACAAAGTGCTGCAGGGGGATCTTCAGATAGTTGACAATCATGAAGAACCAGGCCGCAGTCCCCACAAAGCTGGTCTTTTTCAGCCGTACCGAAAGGAGGAACACCGACATAACCGGCCCGGCGGCGTTCCCAATCATCGTTGAAAAGCCCCCCATGATCCCAAAGGCGGCGGAAAACCACCAGGCCGAAGGCACCGCCGCGTCCTTCGCCCGCCGGTCGTTCCAGAACATTACGGCGAGCCCGGCGAAGATGCAGACGCCGATAAGCACCTTAAAGCCCCGTGCGGGGACCATCCGGTCCACGAGCAGGGCCAGGCCGAAACCCGCCAGGGCCCAGGGCAGCAGCCGGGCGATGTACTTCCACTCCGCCGCCCGCCGGTAGTAGATTACCGCCACCAGGTCCGCGAAGCAGAGCAGGGGCAGTACCACGCCGGTACTTTCCTTCGCGCCGAAGATCAGGGCCAGGATCGGTACCATAATCGCGCTGGCGCCGTTGACCCCCGTTTTTGACACGCCAATGCAGATTCCGCTGAAGATCACCGCCGCCGCCTGCCAGGGCGCGAAAGCGCCCCAGTAAGCCGAAAAAGCCTCAAGGTTCATGGCGGTAGTATAGCGGAAACATCGCCCGGATGTACCGCTTATATGGCCACGAGATCGCGCTCAAAAACTTTGAAGACCTTGGTGGGGCACTTTTCCGCGCAGGTCCCGCAGCTTGTGCATTTGGCGTAGTCCACCACGGGGATGCCGCTGGAAAGATCGATGCAGCTTTGGGGGCAGTTTTTTACGCAGAGGCCGCATTTGATGCAGGCGATTTTGCAGCTTTTAGAAACCTGGGGCCGGTTCTGGCTGCGGTTGGAGCAGAGGACCAGGGCCCCCTTTTGGTCACGCGGGATGCTTTTAAGGATCTGCTGGGGACATTCGGCAACGCAGAGGCGGCAGCCCGTGCATTTGGCGTAGTCAACTTTGGGAAGGCCGTTGTCCCGCAGGCTTAACGCGCCGAATTTGCACTTTTTTACGCAGTCCCCAAAGCCAAGGCAGCCCCAGGCGCAGAGCTTGGTCCCCCCGGCGGACAATTTCGCCCCCCGGCAGCTTGCCAGGCCCGTGTAAAAGCCTTTGCGCGCCGCGTGGAGACGGGAACCCTGGCAGGCCAGGACCGTAACGGTGGGGATAATTTCGGCGCTGATCCCCACAATGGCGGCAAGCTTGTCCGCCGTCTCCCTGCCCCCCACGGAACAGGCGCCGGGCCCGGCGTTTCCGGCGGCCAGCGCCGCAGCGTAGCCGTCGCAGCCGGGGTACCCGCAGGCCCCGCAGTTGGCGCCGGGCAGGGCTTCCCGTATCCGCCCGGCAAGGGGGTCCTCCTGGACGGCGAAGACCTTCCGGAAAAAGCCCAGGGCCGCCCCCAGGACAAAGGCAAGCAGGGCGGAAAAGATCGCGGTAACAAGCACGACACTGAACATACTGGGCCTCACTCCTTATTTGACCAGGCCCTTAAAGCCCATAAAGGCGATGGAGAGCAGCGCCGCCGTAATAAAGAGGATCGGCGTACCTTTTAGGAAGGCCGGAACGGGGCTGGTCCTGATCCGGCGGCGGATCCCCGCCAGAAGGAGCAGGGAAAGCAGGAAGCCCAGGGCCACCCCCAGCGCGTAAACCAGCGCCTCGGGAAAGGAATAGGGCTTCCCGGTAAAGGGGCAGGTGTTGTTGATCACCTCCAGCGTGACCGCCAGAATGGCGCAGTTGGTGGTGATCAGCGCCAGGTAGATCCCCATGGAGCCGTACAGGGCGGGGGCGGACTTCTTGAGGTAGAATTCCACCAACTGCACCAGGGCGGCGATAACCAGGATAAAGACCAGAAGCTGGAGGAACTCCAGCCCCAAGGGTTCCAGGATAACCCGGTAAATGGGGTAGGTGACACAGGTCGCCAGAACCGTCACAAAAGTAACCGCCAGGCCCATGCCGGTCGACTTGTCCTCGTCGGTACTCATCCCGATAAAGGGGCAAAGGGCCAGGAAGCGCATCAGGATCACGTTGTCGATAAGGAAGGCGGAAATAAAGATCTTAAAGAGGTTCACGCTGCCCCCCCGTGACACTGCCCCCCGTGGCCCGCCGCATCAGCGGACGCAGTATCGCCCCGCGCCGGAGAATTCAGCCGGGACTTCAAAAACAGGTTAAGGGAGATAAACAGGGCGAACACGAAAAAGCCCCCCGGCGGCAGCACAAAGAAGATGATAGGCTCGTAAGACGGGGGCAGCACGGGGAAGCCCAGCAGCGTGCCGCTGCCCAACAGCTCCCGCACCACGGCGATCCCCGTCAGAACCCAGGTGTAGCCCAGCCCCATGCCCAGGGCGTCAAAAACAACGTCCCCCGCAGGCCGTTTGGAGGCAAAGCCTTCAACCCGGCCCATGATAATGCAGTTCACCACGATAAGCTGGATAAAGACCCCCATCGCTTTGGAAAGGTCCGGGAAGAACGCCTTGAGTATGTAATCGATTACCGTGGTAAAGGCGGCGATAATGATGATAAAGATGGGGATACGGACCGATTCGGGGATGATCCGGCGGAACAGGCTGATCACCAGCTCGGACATCAGAAGCACGAAAGTCATGGAAAGGCCCATGCCGATTCCGTTTTTTACCTCGGTCGTTACCGCCAGGGCGGAACAGAGGCCGATCATCAGGCCCAGCAGGGGGTTTTCCCGGATAATGCCGTTTGTAAAAAGGCGGGCAAAGCGCCCGGATTCCTTGGTCACCGCTTGCCTCCCAGGTACAGGGCGGCGGCCCGGCCCGCGGCCTTAACCGCGTCGGCAACCGCCCGGCTTGTGATCGTAGAGGCGGTGATGGCCTCCACATCGGCCCTAACTTCGAACGGGTCCCTTACGCTTTTCCCGGCAAACTGCCCGGTAAAGGTAATGCCCCGCGCACGGTCCACAAAATACGAAGGGGATGCGGCGTTGGCCCCCAGGCCCGGCGTGTCCTGGTGTTCCAGAATCCGCGCCCCCGCGATGCTCCCCCCGGCGCTTACGCCCACCAGCAGCTTGATGGGGCCGCCGTAGCTGCCCCGGGAAACCCGCAGCGCCGCGCCGATAAGCTCCCCGCCCTGCCGGGCTTCGTAAAATTCCTCGAACGTGACGGCGCTGTCCGGGCTTTGCGGCACGTCCGTAAGCCTGGGGAACTGGTCCGCGCCGGGGAACAGGGCCCCCAGGGCTTCCTCCAGGTCCTTCCGCTGGTTCTGCTCGGCAATTTCCCTGGTCGCCGAATAGACAAAGGCCAGCATAACGCAGGCAGCAACGGCAAAGGCCGCCAGCGTAAGGCCCAGCTTGAAGATGCCCGGCTCTTTCCCGCTCATACGGCCCCCTTCGCGGCCCCGGAAGCACCGGAAGCGGGGGAAACTGCAGCGGGAGAAACCACGGCGGGTGGCTTCTTTTTGGGTACGTAGCCGTATTTCCGGGGCAGCAGCCGGTTCAGGAAGGGCGTCAGGGCGTTCATAATAAGGATGCCGTAGGTAACGCCTTCGGGGTAGCTGCCCCATTTACGGATCAGCACGGTAATAAGCCCCGCCCCGGCGCCGAAGATCAGCTTCCCCTTGCTGGTCAGGGGGGCGGTAACGTAGTCGGTGGTCATAAACACCGCGCCGTACAGGAGGCCCCCGGAAAGGACGCCGAAAAGCGGATCGTAGCCCAGGGCCAGGGAGGCCAGGATGCCCGTCAAAGCCATCGCCAGCGGCGCGCGCCAGTCGATAGTCCTGGTCAGCAGCAAAAACAGGCAGGCGGCCAGGATAAGGAATATCGACGACTCCCCAATGGCCCCCGCGTGGTTCCCGATGAACAGGGTTTTGATCGTAGCCCAGTAGCCGCCGCCCCCGGACGCGCCGGAAGCGAGCAGATCCTTCCCCACCGCGCCGGCAGCCTCCCCAAGCCGGCCCTCCCCGGCCAGGAGTTTGGCGATATTGAGGGGGGTAACGCCGCTCACCCCGTCCACAACAGACGCCGCGTTCAGGCTGTCCGCCAGACGGAAGGCAAAGCCCGCCGGGGGCCGGTGCCAGCGGGTCATGGCGGCGGGGAAGCTCATCAGCATAAAGGCCCGGCCCGCAAGGGCGGGGTTGAAGACGTTGGCCCCCAGGCCGCCGAAAAATTCTTTGGCAACGATGATGGCGAAGACCGCCCCCAGCGCCGTCATCCAGGGCGGGGTGGAGGGGGGCAGGCTCAGGGCCAGCAAAAGGCCCGTGACGGCGGCGGAAAGGTCCCGCACCCGCAGGTCCTGCCGGGTGGCGAGCCGGAACAGGGCCTCCCCCGCGACGGCGGCGGCAACCGAGACCAGCACGGTAAGCAGCGCGGGAAAGCCGAACAGGACA
>JAISMQ010000208.1 GCA_031276685.1 Treponema sp.
AAAGACCGAACGAAGAAAAGGGCAAAGTTTCGTCTGCTAACATTGGCGCAGTCTAGCACAGTTCGGCCTTCCTGCTAAAGGCCCCGCCCGTCGCGGCCCCGTTTCCGGGTCCCGCTTCCAAAACCTCGGCTGTCATCGCGTTAAGCCCGGCCCTGCGGGGTCTCCGGCCGCCCCCGTATGCCGAACAGCAAATACCGCAATATAGGAACCAACCGCGTAATTTCACAAAATAGTATTGTTGTTCCGAATGAAAAAAGCAATAACAACATATAATTGCAGATCATGGGAAATTTAAATTTTGACATTAGAATATACGCCGTGAACAGCATTATGGGAAAATGGCTTACATACCATAAAAAACTGCGGCTGTTTAAATATTTCATAAATTTATTGGTTCCATCAAAATACTTTTTTGAACAGCCCAATATTGCCAGCATCATTATCCATGCGTAAAGATTCGTCAAAGGATGTTCCAGATAATGTGCCGAACTGTAATCCTGCCCGTAAAAATAACAAATTTCAACAATGCCAAGTATTACGCCGGCTGCAAGCAGCGGAAGCCTGAATTTTACCAATATCGCGATTATCTTTTCTTTTGAAAATAAATAATACCCCGTCAAAAAGGTAAATAAATATATGCCGTTTCTGAATTTTATTAAAACCGGCGTATTAAGCAAACAGGAAGAACCCCAAAACGGGACAACAAGAAGAAGCAGCACAAAAATATTTGCCCTGCCCGCCAGATCCCCAAGACGATCGTTTTTGTCTATTTTCCGTATTAGCAGCAAAACTATTGAAATCATAAACAGTTCCAGCATAAACCACAAGGGCCCAATGCTTAAAAATACAAAATATGCCATCACGCCGAAGCCATAATGTTCAGGGGATATGGGGAAATACTGTAGCGTTACCCAGGCATTTATCCACCCCAGTAAAAGCATCCCGCCGAATAGCGGTACCAATAATTTTTGCCTCCGTTCTTTTAAAAATTGTTTCCCCGTGCGTTTTTGCAAAGCGTATCTGGTACTTATACCGGCCAGCATGAACATAACAGCCATAAACCACGGATACACAGCGTAGCAAAATCCGTCAAAAAGCGGGATTCCCGTTCCTTCGATGTTTTTAAGGACACCAACACTGTTAAACAGATAAACAACGTGATAAACTATCACGGTTACTGTCGTAACAGATCGTACATTATCAATAAAATGCTTTCTGGAAACATTAGCCATTATATCCATTCAGTACTCTGATAATGCCAAAGAAAGACTGATGCGTCAAGTGTTTTGAATGAATTTGCTAAATATTTCGAAAATTCAGCAAAAATTACGTCTAATTCCCGCTGCGCGCCGCGTTGACAATTCCGCGCCCCCTCCCTATGATGACCGCAATGACGCAGCCCCGCCCTTGTTCGATCAAAGCCCTCGCGCTGGACCTTGACGGTACCACCCTGCGGCCGGATAACAGCCTGAGCGAAAGAACCGTCAGGGCTGTCAGGGCCTGCGCGGACCGGGGTATCCGCCCGATCCTGTGTACGGGGCGGGCTGTCCAGGCTGCGGAGGAGTACCGCGCCGCCCTGGGCCTTGGCGGCCCCCACGTGTACTGCAACGGCGCGGTGGTGGCGGAGATGCCCGGCTGGAAGATGCACACGCTGGCCCTGCAGGACAAGGAATCCGCGCTGTTCTGCGCGGCCCTGGCCCGGAAAACCGGGTTTTACTTTCAGGCATACCTCCCCGGCTCCCCGGAAGACCCCCGGCACCGCCTGGTGTCCGAGCGCGGGGGCCCCGAGCGGGACTTCTACCGGAAGCACACGGGTATGGAGTCGGAAATTGTGGACCTGGAGGCGGCCCTGGCGGAGACGCCGGGCTGTATCAAGACTATGTTTATCGCCGCTGCGGAAGCCCAGGCCCAGGTCCGCCCGCTTATCGCGGAACGCTACGGCGGCAGCCTCTACCTTGCCGGGTCCCTGGGGCCCTTTCTGGAGATTATGAGTTCCCGCGCCACCAAGGGGGAAGGCTTAAAGGCCGCGCTTAAGATCCTGAACCTGGACAGCCGGGACATAATAGCCTTTGGGGACGAGGAAAACGATCTGCCCCTGTTCAGGGCCGCAGGTTTTTCCGTCGCCCCCGCCAACGCCAGGGACATGGTAAAAGCCGCCGCCGGACTGGTTGTCGGCTCCAACGCCGAAGACGCCGTGTCGGCTTTTTTGGAAGGATTCTTCGATCTAAAAACCTGAACGCGCCGTGCCCTGAACGCGCTGCGCGGCGGCTAGAAGCCCTCCCGGATAAGGGACTGGGCCAGGATCATCTCCGCAGCTTTCATCGTATTCAGGGTGTTGTCGAAGCAGGCCATGGGCTGCCCCCCCGAAAGGCAGCAGTTCACAAAGTCTTCCGCCGCAGCCAGAACCCCGGTGCTGACGTGAACTTCCCCGCTGCCCGCTTCTTTGGCGGCGTCAAAAACCTGCGGGGTAAGGTTCCCGTCGGCGTAAAGGTAGCCCTTGGTTTCGTGTTCGGCTTCGACAAAGATCCCGGGGGCGTGCATTTCCACCGCGAAGATGCGCTTCCCCGAACTCCAGTTGTTCATCAAGTGTCCGATGCAGCCGTTGGCGAAGGTCAGTTGGGCCATAATAACGTTGATGTCCACCGTGCCTATTCTGTTGGTAATACTGTCAATTTTCGCAATCTCCGCCCCCGCCATCCAGCGCAGGGTATCCAGGGCGTGGACCGTGTCGTCCATCATGTGATCCCGCGCACCCAGAAAGTTGTGAATATCGCTTTTGTAAAACTTGCAGACCACGTGGGTCATCTGCCCCCGTTTAAGACATTCCTCCCGGAGTTTTGTAACCATGGGGGTGTAGCGCCGCTGAAGGCTCACCTGGGTTACTACTCCTTTTTCCCGTGCCGTCGCCGCCAGCGCCCGCGCCTGGTGGATGGACAGGGCCAGGGGCTTTTCGATGTAAAGGTTAAGCCCCTGGTGCAGGCACCACATCCAGATGTCGTACATGATGTGGGGCTGGCCGATAACCGCAACCGTATCCGGCTTGGTCTCGGCTACCATTTTTTGGTAATCGAATACGCCGCCCGCCCCGTAACGGTTTTTAATCCCGTACTTGTCGGCGGTGTTTTTGAGCCGTTCCAGGTCGATATCGCAGATCCCGACAATTTCGACTTTTCCGGCCTTGGCCAGATCGTTAAAAGACGGATAGATCACCTGGTTGGCCCTGCCGCCCGCGCCTATCATGGCAACTTTCAGTTTGTTCATTGCAAAGCTCCTAAAATTATTGAGTTATACGGCAACCGCCCGGGTTGTCAAACAGATCCGGTGATGATCCGGCCCTATATCTGGTCCGAACCAATGGTAGGACAGTACATTTTTTCGATGTACTCGACTATCAGCCGGGTACCCTCGTCGTGGTCCACGTAGGGCGGCTTTTCGGGATTGTACATCGCGTCCGTCAGGTCCCTGACCAGGATCGCCGTAAACCCGTGCCGGACCATGTTTTTAATGCCGAAGGACCGCCCAAGAACGCACATGTTCGTGTGGACCCCCATGTAGATAATGTTGTGGATGCCCCGGTCCCGCAGGACGGAGCGCAGCGCGTCCCCTTCGTCCCCGCAGATCAGATCCAGGTTCCCGTCAATTTCAATCTTTTCGGTCTGGCGCTTCCAGACCCCGGTATTGGGGGGGTAGGCGTCCAGGGCGGGAGTATCGCTGCCGCCGTCGGACGAGTCCACCGGCGGGGGGTAGTCGGCGAGGGGGGGCGCGCCGCTTTCCCCGCCGAAGTTTTTGGCCGCGTCAAGGAACCGTAGTCTGGCCGGATGATCGCGGTAAAAATCCATCGTGTCCGACGGGGCGTGGACGATGAGCATCCCCCTGGCGCGGGCCCGTTGTACCGCGCCGTTAATTTTTACGGCAAGCACCCCGCAGCGCGCCGTCGCCCCGGTAGACCAGTGCCGGTCCCACATGTCTACCACGACAAGCGCTGTTTTGGAGGCCGGCACGGGCAGGATCTTTTCGCTTAGGGCCCAGCGGTTGTACCCGTCTTCGTTTGCCAGTACGCGCCGCCTAAGTGTGAACGTATCGCCGGGCATCTTCAGCCTCCAAAGAGTTTTTTGATGTACGGCAGGTCTTCCCGCGTGTAGATTTCCACGTGGGCTTCGTCGCTGTACTCGGCAGGGAGGCAGACGGTTCCCGCGTAGCCCCTGCTTTTAAGGTAGTCCACCGCGGCCTTCCAACTGCACATGCCGTTGCGTCCGGTAACCCAGTGGACGTTCCATTTGGCCTCGTCCGCCGGGCTGGCCGGGTTTTCGCGGAACCAGTGGGCGGCCTTAAAGTTTACCATGCACAGGTTGTCCCACAGGCAGTCCAGGGCGTAGCGGGGGTTTTCCCCGGCAAGCCCCGAATGTCCCGCGTCCCAGACGGCGGCAATGAAGCGCGGATCGTAATCTTTAAGGAGTATGTAGGTGTCGTAGGATCCGGTGATGTCCGCCGGGCCGTAGTGCATCTGTATTCCCAGGGTAACGCGGTACTTTTCGCAGAAGGGCAGAATTTTGTCGTACTTCCGCCGCAGGGCGTCCATGTTCTCGTGGAA
The DNA here is from genome assembly GCA_031276685.1 of Treponema sp. Taxonomy (GTDB): domain Bacteria; phylum Spirochaetota; class Spirochaetia; order Treponematales; family Breznakiellaceae; genus JAISFT01. The sequence goes on from JAISMQ010000208.1 coordinate 4,592, forward strand.
CCCCAGAGCGCGGTTAAAACCCTGGCAGATACGGATGACGGGGATCCCCGCCTCCCCGCAGCCTTCAAACACCGGCTCGTTGACCCCCACTACTTCGCCCTTGCCGTCCGTGGTCTGCACGTCAATGCCCGCCGCAAGGCTTGCGACCCCCACGCCCTGCTTTTCCAGGGTTTTTGCGAGCCTTACGATCCCCCGGGCCCCCTCCGACGGCTGTACCTGGTAGCCGTCCCGCAGGGGGTACTCCACGGCGTCAAAGCCCATGTTCTTTACCAGCGCACCCAGTTCGTCCAGGGATTGGGTTTTCCACGGTTTTGTAAAAACTGAAAATTGGTTTGCCATAATGCCTCCGCCGCTAGGTATACCATGTTTGGTTAAAAAATGCTCCCCGGTGTGGGGAATCCGCAGCGGACAGGGGAAGCTGTTGGGAAAGGTGTAAAGCGGCCGGGGTGATAGGCGGCCCTGGCCTGCAAAAAAAAGGGGGCCGGCAGGTTTCCCTGCCGGCCCCTCCAGCGCCCGGCTTAACGCGCGCCGGACCGCATTAGGCGGTTAGTTTACCGTGATTGGAGCG
>JAISMQ010000226.1 GCA_031276685.1 Treponema sp.
ACGATACCGTTGATTGTTTTCATCATCACATTGCCCCCTTTTCATCGCCCACAAGCCCGATAAAGAAATCCTGCAAACCCAGGGCGGAGATGGAATACGTGTCACTTTCGGGGATCCGCCTGTCGTAGATATACCGGGAAAGAAATTTTCCGGCGGAGGTTTCACCGATGACGCGCAGCCCCTCCGTCGCCGCTTTGACCTGTTCCGCAGGGCCGGTAACCGCGTAAGCTTTTTCGTCCACCTCGTTTATGCCGCAGAACAGCGCCAGCCGCCCTTTGTCGATGATGATCAACCGCTCGGCGACTTTTTCTATTTCGTCAATAATATGAGTGGAAACGATGACGATTTTCGGTTTTTGGGCGCAGCTTTCAAACAGCATATCGTAAAAGGCCTTTCGCATTACCGGGTCAAAGCCCAAAACCGGCTCGTCGAGCAGCAGTATTTCTTTGCCGGAGGACATGGCAATCAGGGTGTTGGCCATTGCCTTCATCCCAAACGAAAGCTGCTTGTACTTCTTGCGCAGATCAAGCTTGAAGCGCTTGGCCATTTCCAGCGCGAAAGCCATGTCAAAGTTTTGATTGACCGCCTGCGCGTAGCCGAACAGCGTTTCCAGCCGGACATTGAACTGCGGCGCGGCGCTTTCCACAAAGTGGACGTTCTCCGGCATGGCCAGCGCGCCTACCGTCTTACCGCCAACGCTTACCGTGCCCGAGCTGGCGGGGATATGGCCCGCCAGCAGCTTCATCAGCGTGGTTTTACCCGCGCCGTTCCTCCCGAGCAGGCAGTATATGCCGGGTTCCGATACAGTCAGGGAGAGGCCGTCTATCCCTATGGTTTTTCCGTACCGCCTGGTAACGGCGCTGAGTTCAACGGTGTTAAGCTCAACGGCGTTTAATTTAATCATGCAGATTCTCCTTCACAAGTTTTAGTAGTTCGTCATCGGCAATGCCGATTTTTTTCGCGCCGCGTACAAAATCCGGAACGACTCGCCCGTAAAACGCGGCCTTGCGCTCCCGCAAAAGCAGCTCCTTTGCATCCCTGGTAACAGCCATGCCAACGCCGCGCTTCTTGTAGAGTACCCCTCTGTCGGTCAGCACCGTGATGGCCCGCTGCGCCGTCGCGGGATTGACGGACAGCAGCTTTGAGATATGCGGCGTTGAAATAATCAGATCGTCCGCGCCGTATACGCCGGAGAGGATGTCGTCCTCGATCATCTCGATAATCTGGACAAATACAGGCTTTTCACTGGTCACGGCGTCATCCTTAGTTAATTAGTTAAATCATTAACTACTTAACAATGTAAGCCCGGCTTTTCCCGTTGTCAAGGGAAATTTTGCTTTTTCGTGAAATTTTGCCGTTACCGGAATTCCCGAATCCACCGGCGCAGGGAATGGGCGGCCCAGTAGGAGATAAGCAGCCGCAGGCGGGGGAGGCTGCCGAGTTCGCCGTCCAGCGCCGCCTCCGCCAAAATGGTCTGGACTGCGGGATTGCTGTACGGGCGGGGGATGTCCAGAATCCAGCGCGAAAGGGCGCTGCCGTCCCCGTTCAGCACGAAGGCGCCGACGGCGGCCTGGATGCTCGCGGCGTGTTCCGCTATCTGCCGTAGGCCGGGGGGATCCCGGCGGCGGGCCAGGCCGGACTTCCGGTAGAATTCAAAGGCCGCCTCCGCCTCGTCAAGGGCCAGGGCGGCGGCGTCGCCAAGCTCCAAAAACCGGACCATGACGGGGTAGAAGAGGTTTTGGATGTCCAGCACGGAGGCCAGGGCCAGAACCACTTCGTCCCGCAGGTAGGGCGGGGGCTCGGCGGATCTAAGGATATCCAGCAGCACCCCCATGGAGTTTACCGACTTGTAGATGCCGAATGCCTGCACCCCCATGATCTTAAGGCGGGGGTTCCGGGTTTTACGGATCAGCTCCTCGATATGGGGCCGGAAGGGCTCGTCCCCCAGGCGGGCCAGCGCCACGATTGCCTCCCCGGCAAGCATGTAATCCTCCGACTCCGTCAGTTCCCGCAGCAGGGGTATCGCCGCGGAAACCCGGTGGTTCCCCAGGATCCGGGCGGAAATGTAGGCGGTGGTGTAGGGGTTGCCCGCCAGATCTTCCATCAGCGCCCGCTCCGCGTCCTCCCCCAGATCTTTAAGGTTCTCCATGGCCCGCAGGGCCTCCAGGCGGATGTCGAGGCGGGGGGATCGGGCGCGGACCAGGAGGCCCTTGACCGCCAGCTGGGAGGGGCTTTCGTGAAGCTGGCCCAGCAGGGCCTGTTCCTCGCCGGAATCGCGGGCCCGGTTAAGCTTGTCCAGCAGCGTAATGGCGCGGAGATCCCGGAACGAGAAGATCACCCCCAGGGCGTCCCGGAAGGGCAGCGCCCCCAGGGGGGTAAGGCGGCGCTGCAAGACAAGCGCAAAAACCGTCAGGGCGATAAGGACGGCGTAGAGGACCTTGAAGGCCGCGAAATGCGAAAGCCCCGCGCCGGACATGATGTCCAGCAGCAGCCCCGCCGCGAAGGACCCCCCGGCCCCGGCGACCCCGAAAATAAAGAAGTAGATAATCCCCATGTCCAGCATCAGGTGCAGGGGGACAAGGCCCAAAAAATAAGTCTGGGCGATCCCCTCGGAACCCAGGAACCCGAAGTTCATCGTAAAAAACAGGAAGGAAAGGAACAGAACGGCGGTAGTAACGCTGCCGGCTTCGGGGGCGGGAAAGAACACGATGGGGATCATGCTCGCAAGGCCCGTGATAACGCAGATGGTAAAGAGGGGCTTGGCGCCGATCCGGTCTACCAGGAATTTTATCGCCATGCCGATCACCAGGTTGCCCAGCCCGCCGAATACGGTGTACAGGGAAACCATCCCGTCGCTCTGGTTAAAGATCTCCCGCGAATAGACCACCAGAAAGGCCCGCGACACCCCGGACACCAAAGCTACGAAAAACAGAATTACTACGAAAAGTTTGATGTCCGGCCGGGCCAGGGCTTCCCGGAAAACATGGGCGAATTTTTTCCGCGCCCGGTCCTCCTCCACCGGGGGTTCGGGAATATCCCGTACCATGACGCCGCTGGTCACCCCGGTAACGATCCCCAGGGCAAGGATGACGGCGTACAGGGCAAGGGGCGGGTCCCGGCCCAAAAGCAGCGCCAGGGCAAAGCTGGAGAACATCCCCGTGGCGCTGTTGATAATCTGGATCTGGGTCATGTAGGAGCCCCGGTCGGGGCCTTCGGACAGGGAGCTTAGAACGGGGTTGTTGCTGATCATCCCGATGCCCCGGAGCATGTGGAACAGGCCGACCCCCAGCGCCGTAAGCAGCAGGGCAAGGTCCCGGCGGCCCGCCAGGGCCGCGAAGGGGGCGGCAAGGGCGGTTCCCATCGTCAGGGCCCGGCAAATCCAGGCGATGCTGAAAATTCCTACGATGGAAAAACGCCGGGCCAGGATCTTCCCAAGGGGCAGAAAGAAGAACGAAACGTAGAGCAGGGCGTTGACAAAGCCGATAAAGGTGGAAGACGCATGCAGCCGCATGATAAAAAGCGTGATCACGCTTCCCACCAGGAAATTCCAGGAAAGGGAGTTAAAAACGTTGAACAGATTGTAGCGGGCCCTGGCCTTGCTCAGCCTGAACGGGGAAAGCGGCATACGTAAAGTATTAGTCCCTGCGGCTGCCCGATTGCAAGAGTTGGCGCATACCCCGGCGGTTCTGCCGCTGGCGGTGGCGAAGCGCGGCGAAGGCTGGTATAGTGGGCGTATGAATATCGGCGAACCTTTACACCCCGGTCTGTCGGCAGAGCTGGCCACGCAGGTCACGGAGGAGAACAGCGCCTCCGCCTGGGGATCCGGGAACCTTCCGGTTTTCGCTACCCCGGCGATGATCGCCCTGATGGAAAGCGCCTCTGCGGCGGCGGTACAGGACAAGCTGCCCCCCGGCTGTTCCACCGTGGGTACCGAACTCAAAGTCCGGCACCTTTCCGCCACCCCCGTCGGGCTGGAAGTCCGCGCCAGGGGGGAGCTGCTGGGGCAGGACCGCCGCCGCCTTAGCTTTAAGGTGGAGGCGTGGGACCCGGCGGGAAAGATTGGCGAGGGCACCCATGAGCGGTTCATCGTGGAAAACGAGCATTTTTTGAAAAAAACCCGCGAAAAAATGCCAAAATAATAACAAAGCAAGCCAAAAATCCAAGCGCCCTGCGCGGCCGCCCCTCTATATACGTGGAGGAGCCACTATGCGAATTTTTTATGCGCGCCGGGGCGGCCCCCCTGCCCCGATCTTAACCCTTGTCCTGGCCTGCGCCATCCTTGCGGCGGGCTGCGCCGGGGGGGAGTACCGGGCCGGGGCGGGGGCCTACCGGGACGGGCTGTGGGAGGGAAGCGGCCGGGGACGCGGGGGGGAGATTCGGGTCCAGGTCCGGGTCGCCTCCGGCATTATCCAGGAGGTCGGGATTGCCGCCCACAACGAGGACCCCCTGACCGGGGGGGAGGCCATGGAGGAGCTTGTGGAGATGGTCCTGGACTACCAGTCCGCCGATCTTGACGCCGTCTCCGGCGCCACCGAGTCCTGCGCCGGCTTCCTTTCGGCGGTGGAAGACGCCCTGAGCCGGGCCGCCGCGACAAATGGGACGGCCCCGTCCATGTAAAACAACAAGGCCGCTTTATACCTTCCGTAAGGAGCTTTCATCTTCCAATCACGCCCTGCCCCCTTCCCGAAGTTTTTTTGCTTTGGTATGATACGGGTATGTTTGAAGTGCGGGGGCAGTGGTGAAACAGCACGTGGTGTCCGCCCTGGTGGAAAACCGGGCTGGAACCTTAAGCCGGGTCTCCGGTCTCTTTAGCCGCAGGGGCTTCAATATTGACAGCCTGACGGTGGGGGAGACGGAGGACGCTTCCGTGTCCCGCATGACGATTGCGGTGACGGGGGCGGATCCGGTGCTGGAACAGATCATCAAACAACTGGGGAAGCTGGTGGATGT
>JAISMQ010000228.1 GCA_031276685.1 Treponema sp.
CGGATAAGCTGGTTGTACTTGCAGACGCGGTCCGTGCGGCTCATCGACCCGGTCTTGATCTGCCCGGTTTCCAGCCCCACCACGAGGTCCGCGATAAAGGTATCCTCCGTCTCGCCGGAGCGGTGGGACACCACGGCGGTGTAGCCGGCCCGCTTGGCAATTTCCACGGCCTCGTAGGTTTCCGTCACGGTACCGATCTGGTTTACCTTGATAAGGATCGAGTTGCAGGCCCCCAGCGTAATACCCTTTTCCAGGCGCTTGGTGTTGGTGACAAAGAAGTCGTCCCCGACAATCTGAATTTTGGCGCCGAGCTGTTTGGTCAGGGCCACGTAGCCGTCCCACTCGTCCTGGTCCAGGGGGTCCTCGATGGAGATAATGGGGTACTTTTCCACCCACTTGGTGTAGATATCGATCATCTCCTGGGCGCTAAAAAGCTTGCCGGGGTTGGATTTCCAGAATTTGTAGCCCTTTTTGTCGCCTTCGCCGTAGAGTTCGGAACTGGCGCAGTCCAGGGCAATGCCAATCTGCTCGCCCGGCTTGTACCCGGCCTTTTCAATGGCCTTCATGATGTAATCCAGGGCTTCCTCGTTACCAATGTCGGGGGCAAAGCCGCCTTCGTCGCCAACCGCGGTGTTTTTGCCCGCGTCGTGGAGGAGTTTTTTCAGGCTGTGGAAAACTTCCGCGGTCCAGCGGACCGCCTCCCGCATCGAATCGGCGCCCACGGGCATAACCATGAACTCCTGGAAGTCGATCTTGTTATCCGAATGTTTGCCCCCGTTGATAATGTTCGCCATGGGAACGGGGAGCAGGCTGGAATGGAAGGTGCCCAGGTGCTTGTAGAGGGGTATATCCAAATAACCCGCCGCGGCCCGGGCGTTTGCCATGGAAACCCCCAGAATGGCGTTGGCCCCCAGGTTGGCCTTGTTGTCAGTCCCGTCCAGTTCGATCATGGTACGGTCGATATCAATCTGGTCCTGGGAATCCAGGCCCTCCAGTTCCGGCGCGATGATGTTGTTCACATTGTCAACCGCCTTAAGGACCCCTTTGCCCAGGTAGCGGCTCTTGTCGCCGTCCCGCAGCTCCACCGCCTCGTAATCGCCCGTAGAAGCCCCCGAGGGGACAGCCGCCCGCCCCAGGGTACCGTCTTCCAGGCCCACATCCACCTCGACCGGGGGATTCCCCCGGGAGTCCAGGATTTCCCTGGCGTGAACATATTCGATAATGCTCAAGCGTCTGCGCGCCTCCTCATCTCTGATCATACTCCGGTATTGGGCGGCCTGCGTCAAGGACCGGGCCAGGGCCAGCGCATATACACGGGAATATTGCGGTGGACAGGTAAACCAGGGGAAACAAAACGCCTATGCCGGCCACGCTTGCTTTGCGCCAATAGCTTCCTCCTCATTGCCTGCGGTTCAGATGGCGCAAAGCTTCGGTCAAGTGTCCGCCACAGGCGTTTTGCTTCCCCTGCCCGCCGCACTTTCCCATCCCTTATGCGCTGGCTCTAAAACGAGTAGGCTATCCCGAACGTAAGAAAGCTGTTGGAACGGTAGGCGCCTAACTGGCCGCCCTCGTCGCCGCCGAAGACGCCGGCGGAAAAAGTAAGCTGTACGTCCCGGATTGTCCAGTAAATACCCGGCACGATAAGAAAATCCCCTTCCTCAAGGCCCCAGATGCCGGTAGCGCGGACTTCAAGATCGTCCCGGAGGAATTTCTTTGAAAGGACGGCGGTGATCCGGCTCGATGTCATATCGCTCCCGGCCTCGATGTCCGCGAGGGGGTTATCCCCGACCTTGCCATTCAGCAGGCGGACAGATTCGTTGCACTGCAGGTTCAGATTGACGCCCCAGACCAGATCGCGGTCAAAGCCGAAGGACCAGAGAATCGCGGGGTTGTACACGGCCCCGTCATCGCCGCCCAGGTCGCCGGTGATGTTGGCGGCGGCTTCCGCCCGCAGGTTAAAGCCCGCGACAACCTGCGCCCAGTCAAGCCCGATCTGGTGGTAACGGTTAAAATCGAGGGCGATGCCGGCGGGAACACCCGTACTAAAATCAACCGTGGTAACGGCGGCGGGCTGGTGCATGCGCCCGTAGAAGTACTGCAGCCCGATGTCCGCAGGCCCCAGGGTCGTGGTAAAGCGCAGGCCCGCCTGGCCGTAGGCCAGCTTGTTTATATCGGGCATGGCGGGTTTAATGCCCGGCGGCAGCAAAGCTGACAGCGATGCTGATGAGGGGGACACCCAGCGCCCCGTTTCGGCGAAGCGGTGGGGCGAAAACCAGGGCAACAGCACCGTCTCCAGCTTGGTGAACGGGCCGGCGCGGTAGGAAAGGTGGATAAGGGGCTGGGCGATCTTGTTTTCCATGTAGTCGGTCATGTTGGTAAGGCTGGCGTAGTTAAAGGGGTTGACCAGGTCCAGCGGCCCCATGCTGTCCGCCTTGCCCCAGGTAAGCTTGCGCAGGCCGCATTCAAACTCAAAATCGCCAAAGTACGCCTGCAGGTAGGCTTCGTCGGGGGCGACCAGGCCCAGCGTGTACTGCGTGTCCGGCGCGTTGATCTTCAGCCGGATCACCGCCTTGACATTGGCGCCGTCGGCCTCGAAGTTAAGCCTGCCCCGGAAATTGCCCTCCAGGGCCGTGTCCGGCGGGTCGTCGAATTCTTCCGCGTACCCGGTTATTTCCATGGCGGCCTCCCCGGACAGGGCGAGGGCTAAGGGGCCAAAGCCTCCGTCTTCGCCGCCCGATCCGGCAATGTCATCCGGAAAACCGAAGTCCTGGGCGGCAAGCCCCGCCGCCGGACCTGCCGACAGTACCGCTGTTAGCAGCAGAGCGACAGAAAAACGCCGTGTCATCTCAGCCTCCCGGTTTCAAGATACGCCGCCGTAAAAACGGTGTCGGGAATGGGGTCGTCGTATTTGATAATATCCATGTGGATCGTGGTAGAAGTTCCGGCGGCAAGGGTCCGCACGGTGGTTTGGGTGGGGGTCAGGTGGCCCTGCACATCTTCAAGCGCGCCGCTTTCCATTACCTTTTGCAGCGCGCCCCGGCGGTCGTACATCTCCACCTGGTAGATGACGCTGTTTTCCTTGCCGATCCAGGAGATCATCCTGGAATACTGGAAATCCCGGTCTTTTGGGACGGACTGGACCACATGGCAGGCGGTACCGTTCAGGTTTTCCTCGCGGAGCAGGGTGTGGGTATCGCGCCCCGCGTCGCGGCTCATGGAGGACATATCGTCATAGGAAAAATCCGTCCCCATAAAGTTACTACCGCTGTCGGACGCGGCGATGCGGCGCACTTTGCCCAGACTGGGCACGAAGATCCAGCGGTCAGAATCGCCTGACGAACGGTCCAGAGTGAGGAAGCGCGTGTTCTTTACCGACGCGGGGCTTTGGAACACGATCATCATGCGGTCGTTCCCCTGCTCGTCATCCTTGGAGTACTGATCGATGACGCGCTCCGCAGTGGAACCGTTAGCCGCAGTAATAACCATGCGGGAACGGGTGGAAACTGTGTCCGCCTGGATACGGTTACGGGCGGCCCGGACGATGGACTCGGCATCCTGGGCCGGCAGGGCCATGGCAAAAAACAATGCGACAACAGTAATGGTAATCCGCTTCATTCCGCGACTCCTTATAAAAAATTCAAACCTGCGCCTTGCCAGGTTCCGGGGTTCCATACACAAACTTCGGCTTTACAAGCAAGAGCAGCGCGGGGATAACGGTCAGGCTTAGCAGCGCGGTTACCAGCATGGCGAAGGCCACGAGGATCCCCACATCGGATATGATGCGAAAACGCGACAGGGCAAGAACGGCGAATCCCGCGCCCACGGAAACCGCGTTGATAATAATCGCCTTGCCGGAGCTTAAAAAGGCCCGGCGGAGAAAATTGCCGGAATCTTCGCCGCCTTCCCGTCTAAGGTACTCGTGCCTGAAGCTGTCCATAAAGTGAATCGTATAATCAATGCCAATGCCCACAATAAGGCTGGCAATAATGGCGGTCCCGATGTTGAGCTTGATCCCCAGGAACCCCATCAGCGCGAAGTTGCAGAGAATGGCAATGACAATCGGCACGCTGCCGATAAGCCCCGCAACAAGCGACCTGTTTGAAACGGCGATGATGATAAACACCATAAGTACGGAAATAGCAATGGTGATAAGCTGGGACTGCGTTACCAGATCGGTAATCGTAACTTCCAGTACCGAACCGCCGCCCACCAGGAAGCGCACGGTATCGGGGAACACGTCTTTGGCGTAGCCGCGTATGGCGTCAAGAACCTGCGCGGTATCGTTCCGTCCGACGGTACGCATCTGCACGAGGGATTTAATAGCCGTAGGCTCGACCGGATCGTTTGAATAGCCTTCGGTGCCCCCGGAAAGCAGGGCAAGATAGTTGGCGACGATCTGCCCCAGTTCCGCATCGCCTGTCTTGCCGTACTTCGCCGGGTCCCGGGGGATCTCGTAGTACGCCATGCCTTCGTAGTTCGTCAGGCGCTTAAGGCCCTGCACCAGATCGCGGGCGTCCATGCCCAAATTGGCGCCGGAGGCGGTGTCGAGCATGGCAAGCAGATCCGCTGTGGAAACGGGGGCCGCCAGGGTCTCCGCGTTTGCGTTTTCGGCCTCCTCCGGCAGCGTCGCCTCCGCGTAAGCGCCGTCAAAGCCAAAACCGCCCGCCGCTTCAAAACCAAAGCCAAAATCATCTTCCGCCCCAAAGCCAAAATCCCCCGTTTCCCCGTAGGAGGGGGCCGGGCGAATCCCCTCCGGGCTTTCGTCGGCGTTGAACACCTGGTTTATGCGCTTTACCATGTCCGTAAACCCCGCGACTTTGCCGACCAGGGGGTTGCGCTCCATAAGGGCAGCCGACAGATCGTCCATCGCGCCAAGCACGTTTGGGTCAAGCAGGGCTTCCGTCGTATCCGCCTGGAGGACAAGTACCGCGTCCTTGGAGCCGCCGAAACGTTCGCGTATAAAGCGGTCGGACCTGGCGATATCCGAATTCTCACTGAAATACTCAACAATAATGTTGTCGATGACGAGCTTTGAGCTTCCGTAAGCGGCAATGCCGACGATCAGCGCGGCGAGTACCAGCACAAGGCCTTTCCGCCGCATGATTGTAAAAAAAACCTGGCCTATGGCAAATGACGAACCGGCGTCCCGGTTTTTCCGCGCAGGCTGCGCGGGGCGCGGGCCGCGGATAAGGCAGCAGGCGGGGATAAACGTTACCGCCACGGCAAAGGCAAAGAACACGCCCAGCGTGGAGATAACGCCGAATTCCTGCATGGGGACAATCGGCGTAAAGCAAAACGACACAAAGCCCGCAAGGGTCGTAAGGGCGGCCAGGAAGACGGGTTTGATGATCCTCCGCATAAGGCCGAACAGCATCAGGCGGTGTTCCTCCTGCGAAAGCGTCCTGCCCCGGGTTTCTTCAAAGTAATGGGTTACCACGTGTATGCCGTAGGCGCTTCCCACAGCCACAAGAATAACCGGCATTACCATGGCCAGGATCGAAAGCTTTATGCCCATAAGCGGCGTGAGTCCCACGGACCAGATAACGGCGATACCTACCGTCAGCAGGGGGAGGATAACGCCGGAGGCGCGGCGGAACGAAAAAAACAATACCGCCAGCAGCACTACGATGACAAGCGGGACAAGAAAAACAACATCGCTGAACATCGATTCGGTAATGGTGGCGCTCATCACCGGCTGCCCGGTTATATACACGGTGGCAAGGCCGTCAAACATTTCATGGGCCGCCTCTCGGACCCTGGCGAGGGCCGCGATAACTTCGGGGCTGCCGGCGTCGGCCTGGCTTACATCGATGGAGACGAGTATCTGGGTGGACGAAAAATCGTCCGACACCAGGGCCCCTTCGTAGAGATCCCAGGAGGCGATGCGCCGCTTAAGGCCGGCGATCTCTTCCGCCGTCCCGGCAAAGCCTTCGCCCACAAGATCGGTGACAACGATGGCGTCCCCTTCGGCGGTGATGTAATCGGTCGTCATAATCGAACTTATGTCGCCGACAACGCTGAATTCGGCTATCCGCTTTACAAATGCGTCGATCTGGGCGAGAAAGCCCGGTTCAAAAACCGAGCCCATCTGCCGTTCCAGCCCCACGAGGATGGAGACAGAGCTGCCGAAGGTCTCCTCGATGTAGTCGGAAACACGACGCGCTTCGAGCTTGTCCGGCAAAAAGCGGAAATTGTTGTTGTCCAGCTCCACCCTGGGCAGTTGGAACGCGAAAAACACGGTGAGCAGGGCTATTGCCCCCACGATCACCCTGGGATGCTTAAAGAACCTTTCCATGTGTCTCCCCACGCTTGATGTTTTATCCTGTCGGAACTACAATAACACAACATAGTAACCAGAAGGCAACGTACAGTTGTTTTGAATCTGTGATGATTCCTACACAACGCCGCCCCGGTGTCGGTTTGGCGGTAATTTTGTTTGCGCTGTTGGGAGACGGATAATGGACGCGAAACCGAACCGGAAGGTGCGCTACACCAAAAAGGCGCTAAGGGAAAGCCTTGTAGAACTGATGCAGACCAGGCCCGTTTCGGCCATATCGGTCAAAGAGCTGTGCGCCCTGGCGGACATAAACCGCTCGACCTTTTACGCCCACTACAAAGGCCCCGAAGATATTTTGCAGGAGATAGAGGACGCCGCCCTTGAAGCCCTGGGGCAGATACAGAGCAGAAACGAATTCCTGAACGGCAGCAACGCGCTGTTACGGTTGATGGAGGAATCCTTTCAGTTCATCATCGACAACAAGAACTGGATTCAGGTCCTGCTAAGCGAACAGGGCGACATCCAGTTCCAGCGGAAGCTTTTCAGCTTTATTCAGCAAAAAGGGATAATGAAATTTGCAAACAACGAACAGGCTGACGAACTTACCCAGGAATACTACCTTGTCTACGCCCTGAACGGCAGCATCGCCCTTATCCAGCACTGGATGAAAAACGGCATGGACACCCCCAAAGAAACAATGGCCAGGATGCTTGTCAAGCTGAACCAGCGGGAATAACACAGCGGGAGTAACACACCGGCAGCCCGTTACTCCGGGAAATCGCCCTTTGTTTTGAGCCGGTTCTTTTTCGCCAGCGATTTGTGCCGTTCCTGTTTGTTTCGCAGGTACGCCGCTTTGTTTTCGACAAACGCGGCCTCCCTT
>JAISMQ010000251.1 GCA_031276685.1 Treponema sp.
CAGAATGTCGTTCATGTTAAGGTCCACATCGGGGTACTGGGAGGCGAAGTTGGGATTGCGGATCATGTCAACGTACTCAAGGCGGACCCGCGAGGAGTGCTGTGCGTAGCGGCGGATAACCTCGTTGGCCTGGACAAAGTACTCCGCAGGGCTGACGGAGATAAAGCCGGATTCGGTGTTGAGGACGTATATATTCACATCCTTATCCAGATCCGCCAGGTAGTTTTTTGTTTCGTCCGAGATCTCGAAGATCTGATCCTCGGTAAGGTCGATGTCCAGCGGGTACCTCTTAAAGAGGGCCGTCAGGACCACGTTGAACAGCACGATGACGGCGATCACCACCACCGTAATACAGACCGACACAAAACCGTAACGGAGGTTCCGTTTGCCAAACAGGGGCCCCATGGAAGGGGCCCGCCCGGCCGCGCCGGGAACGTCTGCTTTCGATTCGTTTGATTTAGAGAGGAACTTTAACGCCATGGTTTAACTCCACCTTCTTTTTTCCAGTACCCTGGTGGTCAGGAAAAGAAAAATTCCGCAGACGCTGATGAAAAACACCAGGTTGGCGATGCCCAAAATACCGTTGGTAATGGGGGTATAGCGCCGCATAAAGGAAATACCCTGGAGTATCGTCCGGAGTACCGCGTTGGGTACAATGTCGATAAGGGCGTCCATCAGAAAGACGGCAAGGACCACGACAAAACAGCCGATGGCGGCGATAGCCTGGTTTTCCGTAAGGGCCGAGATAAACTGCCCTATGGCGATAAAGGCCAGGCCCAGCAGCAGGATGCCGATGTAGCTCCCCCACACCATCGCCCAGTTTACCTGGGCCAGAACCTCCACCACAACGGCGTCCACCATGCTCATCGACACCCCGGCGGCGTACACTACGGCGGCTGCCAGGAACTTGCCCCCGACTATGGCCCCCAGGCTTACCGGGGCGGTGAGCAGGGCCTGATCGGTCCGGTGCCGCAGATCCTCCGACATAAGCCGCATGGTCAGGACGGGGGTAAGGAACATGACGATGTTGATCATCACCTGGAACACGGGGGTCATGATGCTGCTCTGCGCAAAGAGGACCCCGGCAAAGAAGAAATATCCGGTAAGGAGGTAGAAAACCCCCAGGTAGACATAACCGATGGGGGAGCTAAAGTAGGCCCCCAGTTCCCGTTTAAGTACCGCGATCATTGCGCTTCTCCTTCGCCGCCGTCCGTCCCGGTTTCGGCGGCAGCCTGGCCTGCGGTTTCCGGGGCTTCGGCCTGCGCGCCGGAACGGGCGGCAATGGCGGCAAGGGCCGCCTGATCCCCGGCGGTAAGGCGGACAAAGGCGTCTTCCAGGGAGATCCCGCTTCTGCGCAGGGCAAGGATGGGCCGATCCTTCGCCGCCAGCAGCCTGAAAAGATCGCGCCGCAGGTCCCGGCCGGATTCGCTTTCCAGATCGAAGTCGCTGGCCCCCTGCTCCTCCGAACGGTCCAGCAGCTTGGCGGACTTAAGGCCCGGCAGGGCCCGGATGGCCGGGAGCAGATCCTCGCCCGATCCCTCCACGGAGAGGAACAGCCGGTTATCCCCAAGGCGGGAAAGGTTTTGCAACGTGTCGTTGGCGATAAGGACCCCGTTGTTGATCACGATAACCCGGTCGCAGACCGCCTGAACCTCCTGCAAAATGTGGGAGGAGAAGATAACCGCGGATTTTTTGCCGATTTCGCGGATAAGGCTGCGGATCTCCAGGATCTGCACCGGATCGAGGCCCACGGTAGGCTCGTCCATGATAAGAAGCCCCGGATTCCCCAGCATGGCCTGGGCCAGACCCACCCGCTGCTGGAAACCCTTGGACAGGTTTTTGATGATCCGCTTTTGCACCGGGGCAACGCCCACGGCCTCGCAGACCTCGGCGATATGGGCTTTTTTGGGCAGGCCGATCTTTTTTAGGTCGAACATGAAGGAAAGGTAGGCCGCAACGGTCATGTCCGGGTACAGGGGCGGCCGTTCGGGAAGGTAGCCCACGTTCCGCTTGGCCCCGATGGGGTCTTCGAGGATCTCGCTGCCGTTCACGGTAACGGACCCGGCAGAAGACGATGTATACCCGGCGATAATGTTCATCGTGGTGGACTTTCCCGCCCCGTTGGGGCCAAGAAAGCCAAGCACCCCCCTGTCCCCCAGCGTGAAACTGATGTTATCCACCACCCGCCGGGAACCGTAAATCTTCGTCACACTTTGCACACTTACCATATACGCTCCTGTACGCTCCTGGGACATCCAGAATACCAAAAATCCCCCGCTTTGTCAAAGAATCGCCCGACCCTTGGATAAGGTTAGCATACGTGGAAGGTGAAATATCGTTACACGCGTAAAACAGGCTTCACTTTGCTTAGGGCGAGAGGTTCAGCCCGGCGGCAGCGAACTGATCCTCGGAAACCCCTGTCTCCCTGAGTTTTTGGATGACCCGTTCCTCTGCCTGGCGAAGTTTTTGATCGAACTCCTGGGCAAGGTTTTGGGTGAGTTCCTGGGTAACCTTCTGGGTGAGTTCCCGGGTAAGCTTCTGGGTGATCTCCCGGGTAACCTGCTGGGTGAGTTCCCGGGTAAGCTTCTGGGTGATCTCCCAGGTGATCTTCTGGGTTAGCTCCTGAGTAAGCCTTAGCTCCATCTCCTTTTCGGCCTCCGCCAGCATCCCGTCATAGTCTATTATTTCTATGTCTTCCCACATCGTCTTCTCCCTGACCAGTTCAGTATATTCCCCGTACAAGTCTTTGCACAAGCGATTTATCAGGTGGTCCACGTTCAACAGATCCCCCCGGCTTATAATCTCCCGCTCCTCGCTCCGTTCCGCCGCCTCCCGAAGTTCTGCCACCAGTTCTGCCAGCCGTTCCCCCATTTCCTGCCGGTCTTTCCCGCGCTTTGCCGCAGCCCTTATCTCCCGCCGCAGTCCCAGCATACACAGGGGCAAAAGAATCGCCAGGTCCAGTTCTTCCAGCCTGGCGGGGCTGTATGCGGGGAACTTGAAGCTGGGTACCTCCATCCGGTACTGCCCCCCGTCGGGGAACTCGAAGATAATAGTTTCCCTGTCCGGGGTACCCCTGGTTGTTTCCCAGTAGATAACCCTGGCGTCGGGAAGTCTGATGCGGGTAACATGCCTGCCGGTCGAGACAGTCTCCTGCCCTTCGCCCAGAATGTACTGGAGTATCCGCACGCCCATGCTCCGGTCGTTGGAGATCTGGGCTTCGATGATGTAGGAAAAGCTATTGTTGATGGTAATGACCATGTCGGCCATGGATCGGCGCAGGGCGGGGCTAACGGTTTCGGCGGAGGGCCGGGAAACGGCGCTGGAGAGGGGGTGGGAAGTGCCGAAGAGGCCGTTGATGAAGGAGACAATGGCCCTGTCGGAGAGCCGCATGAGTGTTTTGAAAACAAGGTCGAAGAGCTGGGAAGTTTCGCGCCGGATCAACGGTTTTACCTGCCAATATCGGGATCTTCCCCCGCAAGGGGGCCCTTATATATAGGGCCGGCTACGCATGGCGCTTGGTTTTTTTGGAAAAAAAATGAAGAACCCCGCCGCAGAGCAGCGGGGTATCTTCGGTCGAGAAGAAAAAGTCCTGCGGACTTTTCTCATTTTGCACGGGGGAGGTCTCTACCCCGCCATCCTTGGCGTAGGAAT
>JAISMQ010000019.1 GCA_031276685.1 Treponema sp.
CGGTCTTTTCCGCCCGCTTCCACACCGGCTTTTCCAGATCCCCGTCTATGGGAAAAGCCTCCCGCACCCTCCGGCAGTCGTAACTGACGATACGATCATCGCTTACCCTGTTTATCATATATTCAGGCTAATACCAGGGCTGCGGCCTGTCAACGTGCGGGCCCTGGTTTGACACCGGGGCCGTTACGCGCGACAATAATTTTAACGGAGCGATTATGCGGATTTTAACCGGCGGTTTTAGCCATGAGTCTAATTCCCTTAACCCCATCATTACGGGGGAGGATGATTTTGTCGTGCTGCGGGGCGGCGAGCTTGCCGAACAGGCCGTGTTTTCCCGCCATTCGTCGGCGGGGATTATCGCAACCTTGAAGAAGGCGGGCGCGGAAGTTATTCCCACGGTGCTGGCGCGGGCGGTGCCCAACGGGGTGGTTTCCGCGCCGTTTTATCAAAAGATCAAGGCCGAACTGCTGGACCGGGCCAGGGAGGCGCTGGAGCGGGGGCCCGTTGACGGCGTCTGCCTTGCCCTGCACGGCTCCATGAAGGTGGAAGGGGGCCTCTGCGCCGAGGGGGACCTGTGCGGGGCGCTGCGGAAGATCCTGCCCGGCATTCCCTTTACCGCGGCCCTGGACATGCACGCCACGATTACGCCGGAACTGCTGCGGGCCGTTGACGCCTTTGCCGGCTACAAAACCGCCCCCCATACCGACAGCTACGAAACCGGAGAGCTTGCCGCAGGGATGCTGTTACAGGCCCTGGACACGGGGAAGAAGCTTTACACCGCCGCCCAGCACGTCCCGATGATGATAGCCGGAGAAAAGTCGGAAACTGCGGCGGAACCCATGCGTTCGCTGATCGCGGCCTGCAAAGCCCTGGAAAAACCGGCCCCGGGCCGGATGCTGGCGGCCTCCCTGCTTCTGGGCTTCCCCTGGGCGGACTGCGAATACAACGCCGTAACGGTCCTGGTTTCCGCCTTTTGGGAAGACAAGGACCGGGCGGACCAGGAAGCCCGGAACCTTGCGGAAGAACTGTGGCGGCGCCGGGGGGAATTCAGGTTCCGTACCGAGTACTACCGATCCAAAGAGGCGCTGGCCGCCGCCTACGCCGCAGTCATGGAAAAGGGGGAACGCCCCGTTTTTGTTTCGGATTCCGGGGACAACCCCACCGGGGGGGCGGCCGGGGACGCCACCGAGTTTTTGGAGGAGATCCTCGCCACCATGGACCAGGCGGACAGGCTTCCCGGCCCGCTGCTCTACTCCGGGTTCTACGACGCCCCGGCGGCGGCGGCATGCGCCGGGGCCGGGGAAGGGGCGGAGATTGACATTACCCTGGGGGGCAACTGGGACACGCTTAACGGCAGGAAGATCCCCCTGCGGGTAAGGGTAAAAAAGATCGTCCCCGACTTCGGGCCCTACCATTCGGCCCTTGCCCTGGTGAGCTACCGCAACATCCTTATCAGCATTACCTCGAAACACATCGGCTTTGGGGACGGGGACCTGCTCCCGGCCCTGGGGGTCAACGCGGCGGACCACTGCCTGGTAGTAGTAAAACTGGGCTACCTGGAACCCTGCTTCCGGTCCATCGCCGCCCGGGCCATCATGGCCACGTCGCGGGGCTGCACCAACGAGCTTCTGGAAACCATCCCCTACCGCAAGGTCAAACGCCCCATCTACCCCCTGGACCCCGGCATGGACTGGCGGCCCCGGCAGCGTTCCGGGTAAACCCGCGCCTGGTAAAAAAACTACCCGCTGACGCTGACATAGCGTTTCATGCCCCTTGTCCAGAGGATGCGGGAAATCGCAAAAAACACGACCGGCGCGAGTACGGACCAGGCGATCATCCCGGGCGAAAGTTTTTTCAGCACGAACAGGCCGCCCATGTTGGTGATCAAAAAAACCGGAATGACAAAGGTCCCCAGTACCTTTATTACACCGTCATAGATGGTCATGGGCATGTTGTTAAAATCCCAAAGCTGGCCCACCAGGGCGCTGACGCCGGACGAAGCGGTGGTCCAGAAGCATATAATGTTCGGGATAAGGAACACGCTGTAGGTTAAAAAGATGCCCCAGAATATAAAACCCAAAAACCCAAGGACGTTGGGCGGCGTCAGGGGCACCTGGGCGCGTGACCAGCCGACCGCCACCATCGCGCCGCCGGCCACGACCGACACGGCGGCAAACGCCAGATCGACATGCCGCAGCGTGGCGATAAACTGCAGCGAGATCGGCTTTACGATGTAGGTATCCAGCGTGCCCCGCTGGATATGGCCGGACAGGCTGTCAAAGTTAATCAAAAAGAATGACACGAACACCCCCGACAGGGCCGTATAGGTGCCGATCATGATCGTCATTTCATCGGGGGTAAAACCGTTAATAACCACCCCGGTGGAGTACAGCACGACGATATAGGTAAGCTTGGTACAGATATGCGCCAGTTGGACCCCGGCGGAAATAAAGAAATTCACCCGGTATTCCATCTGACTCATAATACTGAATTTTACGAACAACCCGTAAATGATAAGGTAGCGTTTGATCGTTGCCAGCATATTCACCCCCCGGCCGCAATATAGTTACGCGCCCCCCTCCCCCACACCAGCTTTATCAGCAGGCCCAGGAGCAGCGCCCAGACAGCCATAACCACGAGCCCCCCGGTCACGGCGGCGCCGCCTATCCTGCCGATAAGGACATTAACGGCAAAGTAGGTTGTGTAGTAGAAGGGCAGCAATTTTGAAACCGCCAGGGCGGCGGGCCCAAAAATGTCCAGCGGAAACACCCCGCCAGATATAATCGCGTTGATCACGCCGACTATTGTAAACACGCCGCCTATCTCGCTCATCCAGAACGCAAGGCCCGAGATACAGTAGCTGATCATGAACTGCAGCAGCATCGCTGCGATCAGGACAACAAGGTAAGACGCCGTCCTTGCCACGTCCGCTTCAAAAAATCCGTTAAGGGCGAACAGCAAACACAGGAAGAACATGCCCGCGAAGATACATACCATGTTGAAAAATTTATCCCCCATGAACTCGGCCAGCTTGTAGCGGAAATGGTTCACCGGAAGTATAAGGTACTTGCTGTAGCCGCCGTTTTTTATCTCGGCCGCGATGCCTGGGGCCATGCCGACAGAAACCAGATTCGAGGTAAAAACGGCAAGCAGGGTGTACAGGATCATCTGGTTGTAGGTATAACCCAGCACAACGGAACCGGGGGAATTGCGGTAGACCGCCGTCCACAGGAAGTACTGGATAAGCGCGGGGAAAAACCGGGAGAGCAGGCCGAAGAAAAAATTGACCCGGTACTCAAGGGACGTAATAAACGTAATGATAACGATTCTAACGTACTTCGTCATTTTGCCGCTTCCCTTCCCGGTATATGTCCATAATTCTGTTCTCAATCGGCTGATCCTGGATGGAAAAATCGCATATATCGTACTGTTCCACAAGGTGTACAAATACTTTTTTTACGTTTTCCTCGCCAACCTCAAGCCGGTAAGCGCCGTCCTGTCCCGCCGTCAGCAGGCCCAGCTTTTCTATCTCCTGTATCCCCCCGGCCGCTGCGGCATTGGGAAAGCGGAAGTTGATTATCCGTACCGCCGATTTTTTCATGTCCCGCAGCAGCCCGTCGTAAACCTTCGCCCCCTCGTTGATAATAACCACTCGGCTGCACAGGTTTTCTATGTCCTGCATGTAGTGGCTTGTAAGTATGATCGTCGCCCCGTATTCGCGGTTGTACTCCCGGATAAAATCGCGCATGTCCCTCTGGGCCGCCACGTCAAGCCCGATGGTGGGCTCGTCCAGAAATATAACCTTGGGGTTGTGGATAAGGGACGCGATAATCTCGAACTTCATCCGCTCGCCCAGGGACAGCCGGCGTACCTGGACCTGTAGCAGATCCCGCACCTTGAACAGGTCCGTCAGCCTGTCAAGGTTTTTCCGGTAGTCCGCCTCCGGCAGATCGTAGATATACCTGTTCAGCAAAATACTTTCGTTTGCCGGAAGATCCCACCACAACTGGGTCTTCTGCGCCATCACCACCGCGATATTCCGCTTAAATTCCTTTTCCCGCTTCCACGGCACATGGCCCATGACGGCGGCCTCCCCTTCCGTAGGGTACAGTATTCCCGACAGCAATTTTAGCGTCGTAGTCTTGCCCGCGCCGTTGGGCCCCAGAAAACCCAGAATCTCGCCCGTATCGGCCGTGAACGAAAAATTATCAACCGCTTTCTTGAACAGCTTTTCGCGATGGAACAAATTTTTCAGCGAATTTTTCAGCCCGGCCTCTTTTTTGTAATACTCGAAAATTTTTGAAACACCCCGCATCTCTATAACAGGCATAGGTACTCCTTACGTGATGTGATGTGATGTGATGTGATGTGATGTGATGTGATGTGATGTGATGTGATGTGATGTGATCACCCATCCAGGCGCCGCCGTTAGCGGCAGGCTGGATCATGATGCAATACACCTACCCATCCAGGCGCCGATCAGAGTTGAACTGATGTATAGCGGTTTTGCAGACCGCCGCCTTACCACTTGGCTACGGCGCCACGGCGCTGCCAACAGCGCCTGTCCTTACCCTAGCACAAAAGACAGGGGGCTGTCCAGAGGCCCTGATCGCCCCCAGGGTTTTAATTCTTCCCCTTGTCGTAGGGCTGGCCGGAGGCGCGGGGGGCGTAGTCCTTGCCGCTAAAGATTACGAGGGTGGCCAGGGTGATAAAGTAGGGCAGGATGCTGAAGATGTCCGAGGGCAGGAACTTGAGGCTCTGGATGTTGACGATGTAGACGGCCAGGGCGGAGGCGGCGCCGAAGAGCAGGGAGGATCCCAGGATGCCCAGGGGCAGCCAGCGGCCAAAGGAAACCGCCGCCAGGGCGATAAAACCCTTGCCGTTGATGGTGTTGGAGGCGAATTCCGTGGTCTGGGTAAGGACCAGGCAGCCCCCGGCAAGGCCCGCCAGGGCCCCGGAAATAAGGACGGCGATGTAACGGATCTTGATTACGTCTACCCCGGCGCTGGCAAGGGCCTGGGGGTGTTCGCCGCAGGCCCGCAGCCGCAGGCCCCAGGGCCGCCGGTACAGGACGAACCAGGAAACCAGGAGAATGGCAAGGCTTATCCAGATGGTCGGGTAAAAACTGAAAACGGGGCGCATGCCCATCATAAAAGCCTGGGTCCGCTTCTGCTGGAAGAAGATCTGGCAGAAGAAGATCGTGATTCCGTTGGCCAGCAGGTTGATCCCCGTGCCGGAGATAACCTGATCCGCCCGCAGGGTAATGCTGGCGTAGGCGTGGATCAGGGAAAACACGGCCCCCAGCAGGGCGCCGGCCAGGAGGGCCAGGGGGATGGAAAGGGGGAAGCCTTCCAGGAACACGTGGACGGTGGCGGCGGTCATGGCCCCTATCGCCATAAGCCCTTCCAGCGCGATGTTTACCACCCCGGACCGTTCGCAGATCATCCCGCCTGTAGCGGCGATAAGGATGGGGGCGGTGATCATGAAGATCGAGGGCAGAATGGCGAGGAAAAGACGGAAAAACTCAGCCATTGGAGACCTCCGCCTTCCTGGCCCGTTCCTTCATCTGCCATTCGACGAGGAGTTTGACCCCCGCCCGGAGGGAAATAAAGACCACGATGATCCCCAGACTGATGGAGGCGATCTCGTCGGGGATCTGCCGCGACTGCATGAGGGGCTGGGCGGATTTGAGCATGCCGAAGAGGAGCCCCGCCAGGGCGGTGCCCCAGGCGCCGGAGTTCCCCACCAGGGCCACGGCGATACCGTCAAAGCCGTAGCCGTCCTGGACCGAAAGAACCCGGCCCGCGGAGAAGCTTCCCAGGGAAACGATGGCCCCCGCCAGCCCCGCGAAGGCCCCGGAGATCGCCATGGCGCTGGTGATGGCAAGGTTTACCCTGATGCCCCCGTAGCGAGCGGCCTCCTTGTTGAAGCCTGTGGCCCGCAGGCTGTAGCCCATCCGCGTCCTCCCCATGACGACCCAGTACAGAAAGACCGCCGCGATGGTGAACCAGATCCCGTAGTTAAGCCGGGAATTGTTGGTGATCCGCTCCATAAGGGGGCTGGAAAGCCGGGCGCTAAGGGGGAAATCCGGGGTTTTGAAGGTGTTGGACCCGGGAATCTGCATGGTGAGGATCCGGGAAAGGTAGAAGGCGATGTAGTTCATCATGATGGTAGCCACCACCTCGGAAACCTTGAACCGCGCCTTGAAGAAGCCCACGACCCCCCCCCACAGGGCCGCCGCCACAATAGCCGCCAGGACCGCCAGAAACCAGTGGAGTACCGGGACACGGGGGCCGTAGAGGGCCACAAACTGGGCGGCGGTAATCCCGATGGCGTACTGGCCTTCGGCGCCGATGTTGAACAGGCCGGTCCGGGCGGCAAAGCCCATGGAAAGGCCGCAGAGGATAAGGGGCATGGAAGTAACAAGCCACTCCCCCACATAGCGGAGGTTGTGGGTCCCCCGCCGCAGATCCCAGCCGGTCAGGACCTGGAGGATCGCCTGGTACATCCCCGCAGGGTTCCTGCCCACCAGGAGGATCAGGAAGGTAGCCACCAGAAAACCCAGCAGGACCACCAAGGCCGAGACCATCCCGCCGCTGGTGGTAAAAAGCTCCAGGACCCTGCCGCTAAATTTACCTGGCCCGCCCGAAAAAAAGCGGGGCCCTTTTTTAACAGGTTCAGGCATGTACGGCCTCCTGGTCCGCCTCTTGTATACCCCCCATCATGGCGCCGACACGGCGCTCGTCCGCCTCCGCCGCAGGGAGGATCCCCACGATCTGCCCTTTGGACAGGGCGGCAACGCGGTCGCAGAGCCCCAGGATCTCGTCCAGTTCAAACGAGATCAGCAGCACCGCCCGGCCCTTGTCCCGTTCCGCCAGAATCCGCGCGTGGATATACTCAATGGCCCCCACGTCCAGCCCGCGGGTGGGCTGGGACACGATGAGCAGTTCCGGGACAAGGCTCAGTTCCCGCGCAATAATGGCCTTCTGCTGGTTCCCGCCGGAAAGATCCCCGGTGCGGATCAGGGGGCCTTTTTCGGCCCGGATGTCAAACTGGTTGATAAGGTTCTGGGCAAACGGGGGCTTGTGGTACGCCTTGAGCATCAGATTTTCGTACAAGAAAAAGTCCAGCACCAGGCCGTACCTCTGCCTGTCGTCGGGCACGTAGGCGATCCCCATTTTGATACGCTCCCTGATGCTTGTACGGGTAATGTCCCTGCCCTTGAACAAGATGCGGCCGGATTTGGCCGGGAGGAGCCCGTAAATAGCGGAGGCCAGTTCCGACTGCCCGTTGCCGTCCACCCCGGCCACGCCGACCACTTCCCCCGCCCGCACGTCCAGCGAAAGGCCGTTCACCGCCGCCGCCCCCTGGGGGCCGGTTACCACGAGGTCTTCGATTTTAAGAACCACTTCCCCCGGGCGCGGCGGGGCCTTTTCGATTTTAAAGTTCACCGCCCTGCCCACCATCATCTCCGCCAGTTCCCGCTCGCCCAGGTCCGCCACCTTGACGGTCGCTATGAACTTCCCCCGCCGCAGCACGGTACAGCGATCCGCCGCCGCCTTTATCTCCTTGAGCTTGTGCGTAATAAAAACGATGGTCTTCCCCTCCGCTTTAAGGCGGCGGAATATAGCCAGGAGTTCGTCGATTTCCTGGGGGGTAAGCACCGCAGTGGGCTCGTCGAAGATCAGAATATCCGCGTCCCGGTAGAGGATCTTGAGGATCTCCACCCGCTGCTGCATCCCCACGGTGATATCCTCGATCTTCGAACGGGGATCCACCGCCAGGCCGTAGGCATGGGAAAGCCCCTGTACCCGCTCTTCCGCAGATTGGAGGTCCAGGTTGCCCAGAGGGCTCCGGGGCTCAAGGCCCAGGACGATATTTTCGGTTACCGTAAAGTTGGGGATCAGTTTGAAGTGCTGGTGGACCATGCCTATCCTAAGGGCGGTGGCGTCGTTGGGGTTCCTGATCCGCAGTTCCTGCCCCCGGACCCTGATGATCCCCCCGTCCGGCTCGTAAAGGCCAATGAGAA
The DNA here is from genome assembly GCA_031276685.1 of Treponema sp. Classification (GTDB taxonomy): domain Bacteria; phylum Spirochaetota; class Spirochaetia; order Treponematales; family Breznakiellaceae; genus JAISFT01. Next base: position 8,030 of record JAISMQ010000019.1, read on the forward strand.
TGGACATAAGGGTGGACTTTCCCGCGCCGTTTTCCCCCAACAGGGCGTGGATCTCCGCCTGTTCCACGGTAAAATTCACCCGGTTGTTGGCTACCACGCCGGGGAAGATTTTGGTGATGCCCAGCATCTCAATGGCGGGGACAGGCACCGGAACCTCCTTGGGCTGACCCGCAGGGTTATCGCCCCGCAGGGTGTTCGCCCCCTGCGGGGGTATTCGCCCCTTACGGGGCATTGCCCCTGCGGGGCATTCAAATTAGTCGTCTATTGCGTGAAGATCCTGCGGAAAGCCGGGAAGCCGCCTGGCCTCCGCGTAGGTGGCGGCAATTTTGATCTGCCCGGAGACGATCCTGGCCTTGATATTCTCAAGTTCCGCCTTAATGCCGGCGGTCAGCGCCGGATTGGTACTGGCATAGCCTACCCCGTCGGATTTAAGGTCGAAGGTGATAACCTCCCCCTTGAAGGTGCCGTTCTTTACCGCGTTCAGACCGTACACCAGGCTGGTCTCCACCTTCTTGAGCATGGAGGTAAGGACGGCGGAATCGGTGGCGGTGTAGAGACCGTACTCGTACTGGTCCGAATCGACCCCGATGGCCCACACGTTCATGCCGACCGCCCGGTATTCCTTGGCCTGCGCCAGCAGCCCAAAACCCGAACCGCCCGCGGCGTGGTAAATTAGGTACACCCCGGAATCGTACCAGTTCTTGGCCTGGGTTTTGGCAAGGGCGGGGTTGCCCCAGTCATTCACGTAGTAGTCCACGATTTTCGCGTTGGGCAGCACCGAAAGGATCCCCTGGACGTAGCCCACCTCGAACTTGGTGATGGTGGCGCCGGGGATGCCCCCGATAAAGCCGAAGGTGGGGTTGGCAATGCCGTCGGCCTTGGCCTTCAGCGCCGCCGCGGCGCCCACGAGGAAGGAACCTTCATGCTCGGCATACACGGCCTGCAGGACGTTGGGAAGGTTCACCCAGTCCACGTCCACGATCATATAGTTCTGATTGGGGTTCTGCCGCGCCACTTCCCCCAGCGCGTCGGCAAAGGTAAAGCCCGTAGTCACGATAAGGTCGTTCCCCTCGTCGGTGGCCTGCCGGATATTGGGGATGTACATATCCTGGGTCTGGGCCGTAACCACATCGTAGTTTTTGCCCCGCCCCCGGGGATTCTCCCAGGTGTCCCCGTAAAATTCCAGAATCCCGCGCCAGGCTGCGGCATTGAAGGACTTGTCATCGATCCCCGTGCCGTCCGTCAGGAGCCGCACCGTAACGTCCCCCCCCACGACCTCCGTATCCCTTGCTGCCCGGGCGGAAAGAGCCTGGGCGACCAAAAGGCCCGTAAGAAACACCGCCATTAGTTTTCTGTTCATGTTTTTCCTCCTTAATTGAGTTTAACGC
>JAISMQ010000073.1 GCA_031276685.1 Treponema sp.
GGGCGGCAAACGGCAGTTGCTGCCGGAAATAAAAAAACACCTGCCCGGCGACATACAAAGCCGCGCCTACTACGAGCCGTTTATAGGGGCGGGCGCCGTTTTCTTTGACCTGCGGCCCGGGAAGGCGGTAATTAGCGATGCTAACGCCCAACTGATGCTGACATACGAGGTAATACGGGAAAATGTCGAAGATCTTATCGCGCTGCTCAAACTGCACCAGGATAAAAACTGCGAAGAATATTTTTACAAAATCAGGAATCTGGATCGGGACGCCGGGGAATTTGCAGCGCTGGGCCGCGCCGAAAAAGCGGCCCGCCTGATATTTCTAAACAAGACCTGCTTTAACGGATTGTACCGCGTCAATTCACAGGGCTTTTTTAACGTGCCCTACGGGAAGCACAACAATCCCCTGATATGCGAAGAAGCGGCGCTGCGGCAGATCAGCCGCTACCTTAACGAACACGAAATCGGCATATCAAGCGGCGATTTTGAAAACGCCGTTATGACGGCCGGAGGAAGTTCTTTTGTCTACTTTGACCCGCCCTACCACAGCCCCGGCAGCACCGGCTTTACAGGTTACCGGGCGGACGGTTTCGGCGAAAAGGAGCAGGAACGCCTCCGGGATGTCGTGGTACGCATGACCGACCGGGGGGCCAAGTGCCTGCTGAGCAACGCCGACACGGAATTTATCCGCAGGCTGTACGCTCATGAGCTTTTCGATATTGTACCCGTACAGGCCAGACGCTACATCAATTCGGATCCGGCCGGACGGGGCAGTGTCGGCGAAGTTTTAATAAAGAACTGGAAAGACTGACGGGGCATACCAGGGCCCCGCCTTGAGTCTCCGGGGCCCGTGGCGTAAGATTGGGAAATTATTGGAGAACCTATGAACACGCTGTTTTACAAAACCCCTTCGACAATCGGATGGATGGAAGGGCTGCCGGTGGGCAACGGAAGGCTTGCGGCCATGTCCTGGCAGGACGGGGACGGGGATGTCCTTACCATCAACCACGAATGGCTCTGGAGGGGGGTAAACAGGAACCGGAAGCCCGAGGATAACGCGGGGCAGCTGGAATTCGTGCGGTCCCTGCTAAAGAAGGGCGACTATTTCCGGGCCGGCCTGTTCGCGAATCTTTACTTTGCCGGCAACGGCGGCATATCGGCGGAAAAGGGCAGGGTCGATTCGTACCAGCCTGCGGCGGAACTGCGCTTCCAAAGCCGCAGGGCAAGCCCCTTTGTTTCGCGGTCGCTGGATATACGCCGGGGCATAGCCACGGTAGAACGGGGCCCGGTGACGGCCACAGTTTTTGCCGACTGCGTATCGGGGCTTGTCTACGCATCGTGGAAATCCGGCGGCGTTCTGGAAGGCGAACTGGGCCTGTCAAGGCCGGAAGACTCAGGCGCCGGCACGCGGATAGAGGCATCCCCTGCGGCGATAACCCTGGACTGCGCGTTCCACGGGGGGATCAGCTACCGGCTTACCGCCGAAATTACCACAGACGGTACGGTGGCCGTCGCGGCGGGAGGCCGCGTAAGCGTCTCCGGGGCCTCGTACCTGTGCTGCGCCGTCAACGTGGGGACTTCCGTCAAGGGCATTGACGAGGAGCTGGGCCGGTACCGGGCGCTTGACGCTGCGGAGGCGGAACGGCGGCACGTTGAAAAATTCTCCGCCGTGATGGACCGCGTTGTTTTTGAGCTTGAGTCCCCGGCCGGTTCCGCGAATCTTTCCCTCCCGGTCGAGGAACGGGTGGCGCTGATGAAAAAGGGGGCCGCGGACAACGGCCTCTGCGCCCTGTACTACCACTTCGGCAGGTACCTTCTGGTTTCATCCGCCATTTCCGGCGAACTGCCGCCGAACCTCCAGGGCAAGTGGAACGACAGGATCGATCCGTCCTGGGACTGCGACTACCATTTCGACATCAACCTGCAGATGAACCACTGGCCGGCCGAACCCTGCAACATGGGCGAATGTGCCGACAAACTGCTGCGCTACGCCGAAAGCTTCTACGAAAGCGGCGCGGCGGCGGCAAAGAGCCTGTACGGGTGCCGGGGCATTTACCTTCCCATTCAAACCGATGCCTGGGGCGTTTCGACCCCGGAGTCCTTCGGCTGGGCCGTGTGGATCGGCGCGGCGCCCTGGATAGCCTGGCATTTCTGGCAGCGCTACGTCTATTCGGGGGATAAGGAATTCCTTAAAAACAGGGCCTACCGTTTTTTCCGCGAAGTCGCCCGGTTTTACGAGGACTACCTGGTGGAAGACGAACAGGGCGTGTTTCAGATCATGCCGAGCCAGTCCCCCGAAAACACCTTCGCCGGGGCGGGCCACGCAAACCTTCCGGTAACGATCTGCGTTTCATCGGCTATGGACGTGCAACTGTGCTACGACGCGCTGGGTTACGCCATAGACGCGGCGGAGATCCTTGGCCTTGACGAGGAAAAAGTCGCGGCCTGGAAGGATATACGGCGGCGGCTTCCCCCCTTCGGGATTGGCAGTGACGGGAGGCTTCTGGAATGGAACGAGGAAAAAAAGGAACCTGAGCCCGGCCACCGCCACGTGTCCCACCTCTACGGCGTATACCCTTCCGAAATTTTCACCGCGGAAAAGCGGCCCGCCCACTACGAGGCCGCATTGAAAGCCCTGGAGTACCGCCTGGGCCACGGCGGCGGACATTCCGGCTGGAGCCGTTCCTGGGCCGCGGCCCTGATGGCCCGCTTCGGCAAAGCGGAGGGTTTTTACGAACACTACACCGCCCTGATCAAGGACTTCGCCACCATGACCCTCCTGGACACCCACCCCATGGGCGGCTGGACGCCGCCGGTATGCTTCCAGATCGACGGGAATTTCGGCGGCGTCGCGGCGGTAAACGAGGCCCTGGTCCGCTGCGTCGACGGGAAGATCCACATTCTCCCGGCCCTGCCCAAAGCCTGGCCGGGCGGCGCGATAAAGGGGATTAAAACCCCCGGCGGCCACACCGTAGACATTGTGTGGAACCAGGGCAAGGCGGTTTCGGCGGACATTACCCTGGGCTTTTCGGGCGAGGCCCTGGTCCGCGTCAACGGCGGCGAACAGCGCCTCCGGGGGGACCCCGGCAGCAAGATAAGCGTCCGGGTGTAAGCCCCGGCCTGCGCCTTGAAGGGCTCTGCGGCATCGAGATCGCCATGCCCCCTCTAAGTTACGTGGTAGTAATGGTGCGGAGCATACGGGCCGCTACCATTCATGCGGGTAATAGCTGCCCTTCGGCTCGGTAATGTTAAAGGTGTCGCCGGAGGGCTCAATCACATAAAAGCCCTTTTTCAGGGCGTAGATCTTGTCGCTGTCGCTAAAAACAACCCCCGCTATAGCGCCCAGGTATTTCCGTTTGTCCCCGTGCAGATCCGCGTGTTTACGCAAATTTTCCATGCGCGCAACATGGTCGTTTATATCGTCAGTATTGGGTTTGGTTTTGATCTCGACAGCCATCACTTTGTCACCATTTTCCAGAAACGCATCGACTTCCGTAAATACGCTGTGTTCCCAATCCGCCAGCAGGGTACGATTAACTTCGGTAAAGGTAAAACCCAGTTCATCAAACTTCGCCACCAGGTTGGGGATGACCATGTATTCAACCATTTCGCCAAAACGGTTGGTAATGGCCCCGACGCGCTTGTCTGTTTCCTTCATCTGCCGAGCAGTTTCTTTTATTTGTCTGTCGGTTTCCTTCAGTTGCGCGTTGGTGGCCTGTATTGCCGCCCAGACCTTCTCAAATGTCAGCCCCTCGCCTATCGTCTGCGTTGTCTCCATTTGACACTCCTTATGGCAAATATAGCCCCTTTCCGTCAGCCCGGAAAGCCTGGGCATAGGGCCGGGCCTGCAACCGGCGCGGATAACGCGGGTCTAACACTTAACCTTGACACTTTCGGGGAATTTGTTATAATAACAAGTATGACAAAATACAGTGATTTGTCATGCAAAGGACGCGGCATGGCCATGGAGATCAGGGGGACCGGAAAGGCGGTCCCCGTCCGCAGGGTAAGCAACGATGATTTGGCGGGGAAAATCGATACCAGTGACGAGTGGATCCGGTCCCACACGGGGATAGGGGCCCGGCATATTGCCGGCGAGGGGACGGCCTGCAGCGATCTGGCCCTGGAAGCGGCCCGGGAGGCGCTGGCGATGACGGCAGGCTGGGAAGGCGGGGACCGGGAAAACCGGGACCTGGCCGCCGCCGAGGCGGCGAAAAGCCTGGACCTTATCGTGCTGGCCACCGCCGGGCCGGATGTTTACGGCTGCCCCTCCACGGCCTGCCTGGTCCAGGACCGGCTGGGGGCCCGGCAGGCGGCGGCCATGGACATTACCGCAGGCTGTACGGGCTTTGTGTACGGCCGTGAGACCGCAGCCGGGCTTTTGCTGGCAGGGAAAACGCGGAAACGGGCCCTGGTTATCGGATCGGAACTCCTGAGCAAGCTGACAAACTGGGATGACCGGGGCACCTGCGTACTTTTTGGGGACGGGGCCGGGGCCGTGGTGCTGGAGAAGACCGGCGCCCCTTCGGAGGGCCCCGGCCGGCGGGGGCTGGTGGGATCGGTCCTGGGGGCCGACGGTTCCGGGGCGGACCACCTGGTGATCCGCCGGGGCGGGACCCGGAACCCCTTCAAAGCCGGGGAAACCGTGGGGATCCCCCCCCACATCGAGATGAACGGCCAGGCGGTGTACAACTTCGCCGTCAAGGCATTTGCCGATACCTGCAGGCGGCTCCTGGCGGAGGACGGGATCGGCGTTGACGATGTGGCCCTTATCGTGCCCCACCAGGCCAACGCCCGGATTGTCCAGGCCGCCGCCAAACGGCTGGGAATCCCGGAGGAAAAATTCTTCCTCAATATCGGGGAATACGCCAACACCTCCGCGGCGTCGATCCCCATCGCCCTGGACGAGCTGAACCGGGCGGGCCGTCTGAAACAGGGGGATTTGGTGATGACCGTGGCCTTTGGCGGCGGCCTCCCCTTTGGGGGGAATCTCATCGTATGGTGAGCCAATTCCAAAACTCGGTTAGTTTTGGGAAAGCATCTGGTGTCAAATAATGACAAGTAACAAAGCCGTTTTTCTGTTTCCCGGCCAGGGCGCCCAGTACACGGGGATGGCCCTGGACCTGCTGGAGACGGGCTGCGCGAAGATCCGGGAGCTTTTTGAGCTGGCGTCGGATACTATGGGCCGGGACATGGCGGCCCTGCTGCGGGACAGCGACGCGGAAACCTTAAAACAGGGCGACAAGGCCCAGCCTGCGGTTACCCTGGCCAACCTGGCCGCCGCAGCCCTGCTGGCGGAACGGGGCCTCCGCCCCCTGGCCTGCGCGGGCCACAGCCTGGGGGAGTACGCCGCCCTTGAGACGGCGGGGGTCATCTCTACGGCGGACTGCTTTACGCTGGTCAAGCACCGGGGGGCGGCGATGCAGCGGGCGGCGGACCGGCTGGCCGGAACGCGGCCCGGCAAAACAGGGGCAAGTGGAACGGCGCAGGCCGCCGGCACGGCGCAAGCCGCCGGAATGGCGCAAGCCGCCAGCATGGCGGCAGTTATCGGCCTGGCCCCGGACCGGGTGGAGGCTCTGATAGCAGAATGGCAGGCCGG
>JAISMQ010000053.1 GCA_031276685.1 Treponema sp.
GCCGATATTTTACCTTCCTCGTATGCTAACCTTATCCAACGGCAGGGCCAGCGCATAAGGTATGGGAAAAGGCGGCGGGCAGGGGAAGCAAAACGCCTGTGGCGGACACTTGACCGCAGCTTTGCGCCATCTTAACCGCAGGAAATGAGGAGTAACCTATTGGCGCAAAGCAAGCGTGGCCGTCATAGGCGTTTTGTTTCCCCTGGTTTTCCTGTCCACCGCAATACTCCCATGTATATGCGCTGGCCCTGCGGACCCCCCCCTTGACTGAACCGCGCCCGGAATCTATGCTGGCTTGTCGTTCGGGGTGGCCGGGCAGCGGGGTTTTCCCCGGGGCTTGCCGGAAGCTGTAATGTTCCGGATTGTTCCCATAGTTGCCCGCCTGAGATTAGACCCGTTGAACCTGATCCGGATAATGCCGGCGTAGGGAGCAATCAAACCGGAAACCGTGGCTTTGCAGGCCCGGCCTCCGCCATCTCGCCATTGCTTCCGCCCGCATGTTCCGGCCGCCAGGTTTTCCAGGGCAGCCCCGGTACGCGGGGAGTATACCATGTACAGAAAAATCGCCGTTCTTGCCTTGTTTGCGGCTCTCGCCAATTCCCCCCTCTTTTCAAGGGGCGCTTCCAGCGAGGAACTGCGGGAAGTGGTGATCTGGACCTACGATTCCATCAATTCCGAGTGGGGCCCCGGGCCGGCGGCGGCGAAGGACTTCCGGGAGCGGAGCGGCATCAGCGTCAGGTGGGTAAGCCACGGGGACGCGGGGGAACTGCTGGCCCGGCTCCTGCTGGAGAAGGAGGATGCCCGCGCCGACATCATCCTGGGGCTGGACCAGAATATGGCCTCCCGCGCCCTGGCTTCGGGGCTGCTGGAAGCCTACAAACCCGCCGGGGCGGAAGGGGTGCGCCCGGAACTGGTTATCGATCCAAACTGGTCCCTTATCCCCTTTGACTACAGCTACTTTGCCTTCGTGTACGATTCCGAAACCCTGCCCCGCCCCCCGGCCAGCCTTGAGGAACTAACCGGGGAATCCTACGCGGGGAAGATCATCCTGATGGACCCGCGCAGTTCGTCGCCGGGGCTCGGCTTCTTCGGCTGGGTCCGGGCGGTGTACGGCCCGCTCTGGCAGGACTACTGGCGGCGGCTTTCCCCCTCGATCCTGACGATTTCCGATGGCTGGAGCGGCGGCTACGGCCTCTTTACCAACGGGGAGGCCCCGCTGGTGCTGTCCTACACCACAAGCCCCCCCTACCATCTGGAGTACGAGGAGACCGAGCGCTACAAGGCGGCGATCTTTGACGGGGGCCACCCTATTCAGGTTGAGCTGGCGGGGCTCCTGCGGGCCGCGAAGAACAAGGACAACGCCCGCGCCTTTCTTGACTACATGCTGAGCCCTGCTTTCCAGGCCCTTATCCCCCAGGGCAACTGGATGTACCCGGTAATCGACATCCCCCTGCCCGATTCGTTCCGTATCGCCCCCCGCAGCGGCAAGGTGCTGAACGCCGAACCGGCAACGGAAGCCGAACTAAACGAGTGGACGGCCCTGATGAGGGAAGCGGGCCATTAACCCGGCGCGAAAACCGGAGGCCGGGGCCGGTCGCGGCCCCACGGCCCGCCCCGGTCACGGCCAGTCCGGGGGCCGGAGCGGGGGCCGGGCCGGGAACCCCGGCGGGGCGGCGGCCTGGATCATGGCCCTGCCGCCCCTGTTCCTGGCGGCCCTGGCCTTCGGGGCGCCCTACGCCGCAAGCCTGAGTCTGGGCTTTGGCGGGGCGGCGCGGGATTACCTGACGCTGGTAACGCAGGCCCTGCCCACCCTGGCCTTTACGCTGAAGCAGGCGGCCCTGAGTACGCTTCTGGCCCTGGCCCTGGGCCTTCCCGGCGCGTGGTTCCTCTCGTCGCCGGGGGCGCCCTCCCCGTTCCGCCGCTTCCTGCGGGCCCTGTCCGCCCTGCCCTTCGCCCTGCCCCCGATCCTCGTGGTCCTGGGCTTCGCGCTTTTTTTCGGGAATTCGGGCTGGCTGAACCGGGCTTTGGCGGCGCTGGGCTGGCGGAACCCCCCCAGGATCCTCTACCGGCCGGAGGCGGTTATCCTGGCCCACGGATTCTACAACTTCCCCCTGGTGCTGCGCCTGGCGGGGGACAGCCTGGAACAAGCCCGGCGGGCCTACCTGCCTGCGGCGGCGACCCTGGGCGCTTCCCCGCTCAGGGCGCTGTTCCCCATCCTCCTGCCCCTCTGCCTTCCCGGCATCGTCTGCGCGGCGCTGCTGGTGTTCCTGTACTGCTTTACCAGCTTCGCCGTGGTCCTGATCCTGGGGGGCGGCCCCTCCGCAAGCACGCTGGCGGTGGAGATCTACCGCTACGCCCGGCTCAGCCTGGATTACGGGGCCGCAGGGATCCTGGCCCTTGCCGAAACCGCCGTCGCCGCCGCCGTGTTTCTGCTCTACCTGGTTCTGGCGGGCCGCCTGGACAGGATCAGCACCGCTGCCGACCGGAACCGCCCGATGGCGGCGAAGGCGGCGTCCCCCCTCGCCCTGGGGGTATACGCCCTGGTCATGGCCCTGGTCGTGCTGGGGCCGATCCTCTCGATCCCGCTGGAATCCCTTCTCCGGCGGGCCTCCCGCGCCGGGCGGCAGGAATTCAGCCTCTACTGGTGGCGGATCGCCGGGGAGGGGGCGCTGCCCGCGCTGGGCCGCTCCCTGCTCCTCGCCTTTTCCGCCGCCGCCCTTTCCTGCCTGCTGGCGGTCCTGGCGAACGGCGCGATTCTGGCCTGCGGCGCGGATAGCCGCGCTGATCGCGGCGCGGGCCGGGGGGGCCGGGGAGGGCTGCTGCGGACGCTGCTCAGGATCGCCGCCGTTTCCCCCCTGGCGTCTTCGGGGATAGTCCTGGGCCTGGGCTGGCTCGTCCTCTACGGCCGGGAGCAGTCCCGATCCTTCGTTTCGGTGGCGCTGGTCCACAGCGTCATCGCCCTGCCCTTCGCGTTCAACTCAATCTCCCAGGGCCTCGCGAACCTGCCCCCCACGGTGATGGCGGCCGGGACGGTCTTTGGCGCGGGCCCCCTCGCCCGGATCGTCACGCTGGCCCTGCCCATCGCCTCCGGCCGGCTCCGCTCCGCCTGGGCCTTCGCCGCCGCCATAAGCCTGGGGGAGCTTAACGCCGTCATGATGCTGGGGATGGAAGGCTGGGAGACCCTGCCCCTGTTCATCTACCGGGCCGCGGGGGCCTACCGCTACGGGGCGGCCTGCGCGGCGGGGACCCTGCTTATCCTCTGCTGCGCCGCCCTGTTCCTGCTTTCGGACCTGGCCGGGCCGCGCCCCGGCGGGAAGGGGGGCCGCTAACCGTGGGACGCGAAAACCAAGGGCCTGAAAACCGGGGACGCGAAAACCGGGGGCTGGAGATCCGGGGGCTGGAAAAATCCTTTGCAGGGGGATTCCGCCTGAGCATCGGGGAGCTGGACGTGGCCCCCGGCGAAACGCTGGTCCTGGCGGGGCCTTCCGGCTGCGGCAAGACCAGCGCGCTGAACCTTATCGCGGGGCTTGTCCGGGAGGATTCGGGGAAGATATTCCTGGACGGCGAGGACGCCGCCGCCCTCCCCCCCTGGAAACGGGGGATCGCCCTGGTGTTCCAGGACCTGGCCCTGTTCCCCCACCTTTCCGTGGGGGGGAACGTGGGCTACGGGCCCTTCCTGCGGGGGCTTAGGGGGGCCGCGCGCCGGGAAGTCGTCGCCGGGGCCCTCCGGGCGGTACGGCTGCCGGGCTGGGAAAAACGGCGCGTGGACACCCTGTCCGGGGGGGAACGGCAGCGGGTGGCTATCGCGCGGGCGCTGGCGGCGGAACCCCGGCTGCTCCTGCTGGACGAACCTTTTTCCAGCCTGGACGCCCCCCTGCGGCGCGAGATTCAGGGCGAATTCGCCTCTATCCGCGCCCGATCCGAAGCGCCCTGCGTCTTCGTAACCCACGACCGCGAGGAGGCGGCCCTGCTGGGCAGCCGGATCGCCCTGATGGACCAGGGCCGGATTGTGGAAACGGGAACCGGGCGGGAGCTTTTTCTGGAACCCGGGACCGCCTTCGCGGCCCGGTTCTTCGGGCGGGGCACGGTGCTAAGCCGGGAAAAACTGCTTATGCCGGGGCCTGGCCTGGTCTTTGTCCCCCGCGACGCCCTCCGCGCCGCCGGGGGGAAGCCCCGGAACGGCCCGGAAACGCGGATCATCAGGGCCAGGTTCGCCGGGGCCGCCTTTGACGGGGGGGTGATGAACCTTGAACTCGAGCTGCCGGACGGGACCCGGATTGGGGCGGAGCAGCCCCTCCGCGATCCCCTGCCCCCCCCTGTGGGCGACTGGGAACTGGACACGGCCCTGCTGCGGCCCGTGACGCCCCCCTAAAAGACGAATTCCAGTTCCAGGTCCCCGCCGGGCCGGAAAAACCGGGACAGGGCCGCGGAAAATTCGGCCCGCTTGCCGGATTCCCCGATGCCAAGGCCCTCCCGGTCCCCCTTGACCCGCAGCGCCGCCCCGCCGGGGGCGCTAAGGCTTAGGGCAATTTCATAGCCCCGGCAGGCTTCTTCCAGCAGGGCGGCAAGCCGGGGGTCGGTGTCTTCGCGCCCCGCGCCCAGATTAAGGCGCAGCACCCGGTTCTCCCCTTCCCGGTACAGCGCCGCCCCCTGGTAGTCCAGCAGCGGGAGTACGTCTTCCAGCCGGGAAAAGGAGATTACCGCCCGGCTTACCAGGTCCCGGCCCTCCTCGCGGGAGGAGAAGGAAACCAGTTCGAGCCCCTCCAGCCGCGCAATGCTGCGCTCAAAATCGGCGCGTCCCACGGGGACAGCCGGACGGCCCGCGTTGCCGTCCAGGGCGCCGACAGCCTCGAATTGCCGGGAAACCCGGTATTCCAGGCTCATCCTGCCCGTGCCGTCGGCGTTCAGGACGATATCCGAACGGACCCCCACGCAGGAACAGGCGCAGACAAGGCCCAGCGCCGCCAGGGCGGATAAAAAACGCCTTACCGTGATTCTCATGTAGTGGATTCTCATGCGATGTTAGAATTCCTCCGAATGTATGCTCATGTCCTGAATCCGCACCGGGACATCCCGCTCGACCATTTCAAACGCCTTGTGGAGTACCGATTCGCCGAAGGTCCGGGAATTGGAAACCAGCGCCCCGCCGATTTGGGCGAAGCACAGGGAGTCCTGCAGATCCACCTCCGCCACGCTCATGTTGAAACGGCGCTGGAGCCTGCTTTTTACCGAACTGACTATCCGCCGTTTTTCCTTAATGCTGTCCACGCCGGGAATCTCGAATATCATCTGAATCATGGACACAATCATTGCCGTTACAGTACACCATAAGCGGCGGCCATGAACATAGCGCGGTTTCCGCGAACAAACCGTCAGGGCAGATTTTCAGTCAGTTTTTGAATCTCCGCCCGGTCCGCCTCGCCGATCCTCTCGTCCAGGGCCAGGGCTTTCAGCGCTTCCCGGTCCGCGAAACCGCCTTCCACGGCGGCTTTTAGCTCCGTCATCCCCTGGGGGTTTCCGGCGTCCGCCGCCAGGTAGACCCGCGCCAGGCTAAAGCGGATCTCCGCCGCGCCGGGGTCCGTACTGTCCGGCGGAAGATCGGTCAGCGCGGCCTGGTACTCTTCCAGGGCCCTGGCGTACAATTCCGCCCCCTCAAGGACCTGGGCGTATTCGTAGCGCACCCGGTTGTCGCTGTTGTCCTTGAGCCACTGGGCGTAACTGTCCACCGCCTCCACCTTTCCCAGGGCCCGCTGGGTACGGGCGAAGAGGAGGAGCATGTCTTTGCTGCTTTCAAGGGCGTGGTAGCGCGACAGGATCAGTTCTTCCGCCGCGTCGTATTTTTCCATGGCGTAGAGTACCAGGGCGTGGTTGTACCCGTCATCGGCGTTGTCCGGAACCAGTTCCAGGACTCGGGCGTACAGGGCTTCGGCTGTTTCAATCTCGCCCGTTTTGATCCGGGTATAGGCCAGCGCCCGCAGCGCCATAACGTTGTCCGGGTCCAGATCCAGCACCGTCTCAAAGTACTCCGCCGCGTCCTGGTAACGCCCGGTCTCGTAGGCGATGCGCCCCAGGTTGTAGTCGCTGGCGACCCTGGTCCTGCCTGCGGAACGGGCCCTGAACAGCCAGCGCTCCGCCTCCCCGTATTTCCCTATCTCGAAATAGGCCATCCCGATGGCGTAGTACTCCTCCGCGCTGGCGCCGAAACTCTGGCAGGAAAACAGCGCCGCCAGGCAAAAAACCAGCGCCGCAAGCGCGGCCTTGGCCGCCACCACAGCTTTGGCCGTTGCCGCGATTTTGGCCAGGGCCTTAGCCACGATCACGGCTTGGGCCGCGCAGCCCCGCTTCATGTCAAGGCCCCCGTGACAGGGCCCCGGGAAAGCACGGTATCCTCGATTTTCCGCAACTGGGCGCGGTACAGCCGGGCGATATTGTCC
>JAISMQ010000118.1 GCA_031276685.1 Treponema sp.
CGTGGAAGTGGAAAGCGGCCTTGAAGTGGGGGACATGGTTGTGTCGGCGGGGCAGAACTTCCTTTCCGACGGCGATCCTGTTAGAATTGTCGAGTAAAAGGAGACTGCATTGAATATCCCCGGTTATTCGGTTAAGCGGCCCGTGACCGTTGTGGTGTTGTACGTTCTGGCCCTGGGCGTCGCCGCCACGCTGGTACCCAATCTGGCGGTGGATCTTTACCCCTCCGTGTCCATGCCGGTGCTTTCGGTTTTCACCCAGTTTTCCGGCGCGGGGCCGGAAGACGTGGAAAAAAACCTTACCGAGCCCCTTGAGCGGGCCCTCTCCGCCTCCCAGGGCCTTGCCGACATGAGCAGCGTCTCCCAGTTCGGATCCAGCATGATCAGCCTGCAGTACGACTACGGCACGGATATGGACAAGGCGGCGTCCGACGCCCAGACCCTGCTGAACCGGCTGGCCAATTCCCTGCCCAGCGGGGCCGGCGCCCCCACGGTGCGGCGCTTCGACATGGGCGCCATGCCCATCATGCGGCTTGTGGTCAGGGGGAATTACCCTGCGGACCAGCTCCGCCTCCTTGCGGAAGAACAGATCCAGGCCGGCCTTGAGCGCCTTGACGGGGTCGCCTCCGCGGAGGTTACCGGGGGCACCACCCAGGTTGTCAACGTGGAAGTTTCCCTTAACCGCCTTGCGGCCTTTAATTTGACCCTCGCCGATGTATCCGCCGCCCTGCGGGGCCAGAGCGTTCTTTCCTCCGGGGGCAGCCTGCGCCGGGGGACGCGGGAATACCAGATCATGACCCAGGAAGAACTGGTAAGCGTGGACCAGATCAAACGGCTGGTGGTAAAGACGATCAGCGTGGGTTCCGGCCCCGTCCCGGCCAACCGCTCCCAACTGGTCCGCCTGGAGGACATTGCCGATATCGGCCTGGACTACAACGACAACGCCGCCCGGGTGTACGTGAACGGGGAAACCGGCGTTTACATCCAGGTAACCGCCGAAAGCGACAGCAACCAGGTAAAAGTCGCGGACCGGGTACAGGCGGCCCTGGCGGATATCAACCAGGATCTGCCCGGCGGCATTACGCTGGAGATCCTCTCCGACAACACCACGATGATCAGGGCGACCCTGGAGCAGGTGTACATCAACGCCGCCCAGGGCGCCGTCCTCGCGATGCTGATACTTCTGCTTTTTTTGCGGAACATAAGGGGTACCCTTATCATCGGCCTGACTATCCCCATTTCGATTGTCCTTACGCTTATGTTCATGTCGATCTTCGGCTTTACCCTCAACATGCTTACGATGATCGGCCTTATCATGGCGCTGGGGATGACGGTGGACGGTACCATTGTCATTCTGGAAAACGTCCACTCCTACCGGGAACGGGGGGCCAAGCCGGATATCGCGGCCATCCTGGGAAGCCGGGAAATGCTGCGGGCCATTATCGCCAGTTCCGCTACCACCCTCTGCGTGTTTGTCCCCCTTATCATCTACAAAAACGATCTGGAACAGATAGGGCAGCTTGCAAGCGATCTTATTTTTACCGTGATCATATCCCTGGTCTGCTCGCTGGTGGTAGCCGTTACGCTGGTGCCGAGTCTGTGCGGCGCGATCCTCAAACTCAACACCCGCAAACAAAAGCCCCTCAAAAATCCCTTTGCGCGGGCCCTTGACAACGGGATTGAGGGGTTCTTCCGGGGCATGGAAAACCGCTACCGGGGGGCCCTGGAGTACTGCCTTTCGCACCGCCTCCTGATCGTAAGCTTCGTGCTGGTGCTGTTCGTCTTTTCGATGTTGCAGTTCGGCGGCCTGGGTATGAACATGTACATGCGTACCCGTACCGACGACAACGTGAGCATCAGCGTCTCCCTTCCGCAGGGTACCACCGTTGATGTTGTAGAGCGGACCCTGTTCGAGGTCGAGGGGATCGTCAAAGAGAACATACAGGGTTACAACAACATTATCCTTACCGCCCGGAGCGGCGGCACTACCCAGGGCACAATCCAGATCACCCTTCCCGCCCCGGCCCTGCAGATCGATACGCCGGACGCGATTATCCGCAAGCTTACGCCGCTGGTAGGCGGTATTCCCGGCGCCCAGGTGCGGTTCAGCGCGGGGCGCGGCATGGGGAGCGGTTCCGCAGTGGCGATGACGGTAAGCTCCCGGAATTACACGTCGGTAACGGAGACCGCCGAGGAGATCCGGGATATTATGGCGCGGTACCTGCCGGAGATCGAAAACCCCGTGGTGAATAGTGACGAGGGGGCCCCCCAGCTTACGGTGGAGATAAACCGGGAACGGGCGGCGGCCCTGGGCATATCCCTCTCCTCTGTCGCCTCGGAGATCCGTACCGCCATGAACGGGTCCACCGTTACGACCATAAGCGGGGGGGACAAGCTTCTGAACGTGAACGTCAAGCTTAGGGACGCCGACCGCCAGGGCCTGCCGAATCTGGACGCCGTCTTCGTGCTGGGAAGGGGCGGCCAGCGGGTGTCCCTGTCCAATGTGGCGCGGATCGTGGAAAACCGGGCCTCCTCGTCCATCCGGCGGGAGAACCAGGAGCGCCTGGTCCGCATAACCGGCGACCTGCCCGAGGGGATCGCCGCCACGGATATGCAGCGCCGCCTGGAAGAAACGGTAAAGGAAAACCTGGTCTCGCGGGAGGATGTCGATGTCCGTTACCAGGGGGAGGCCCAGGAAGTGGACGAGTACATGCGGCGCTTCTACTTCATCATCGCCATTGCGGTGTTTCTGGTCTTCTGCGTCATGGCAAGCCAGTTTGAATCCTTTGTCGATCCGCTGATCATCTTCTTCTCCATACCCCTGCTTGCCATCGGGGTTGTCTGGATCTACAAATTCGCCGGCCAGGCCATGTCGATGTTCTCCGTGCTGGGCATTGTGGCCCTTGTGGGGGTGGTGGTAAACAACGGCATTATCCTGGTGGACTACACCAACACGCTGCGGGCGCGGGGCATGAAGGTCCGGGAGGCCTGCCTGGAGGCGGGCCGGAGCCGCCTGCGCCCAATTCTTATGACAAGCCTTACCACGATCCTGGGGATGTTCCCCATCGCCTTCTTCCCCGGCGTCGGGGCGGACAGTATCCAGCCCATCGGCATGACCTTTGTCGGGGGGCTGACGGTTAGCTCGATTATGACCCTGTTCGTTACGCCGGTGATGTATTCGCTGTTGAACAGCCGCCACGACAGGAAGCGGGAGAAGCAGGAAAACGCCCGGCGTCCCGCTCCGGCGGAAAACGCGGAGGATATGCTTCAGCTTGCCGCCGGGGGAAAGTAATGCGGGGGATTGATATTTTTCCCCCGCATACAGTATTGTTAAAAGTTAGGAGAGTAATTTTCGGCCTTGACAAAGCGCCAATATTGTGAAAATATAGGGGCACAATGAATGTCAAAACAAGCCGTAAGGGAAAATTGCTAAGAATTCCTCACAATTTACCTGAAAACCGCTTGGCTTGGCACGGTTCTTGCTCTCCCTCATATTCTCACCTCCCTCTTGGACCCGTTCCCGGGGATAAAGCTGTCCAAAGGACAGCACGACCCCCTTTTTTTATACCTTTCTCGTATGAAGAACGCCGGGATTCTCCGTATGGGGAACAACCGGCGTTTTTGTATGGAAATTTCCTCGTTTTAACAAGAGGGGCAGATCATGAAAATAAAAGGGTATTTCGCGGTCATCCTTGGCATGGTTTTGACGGCGGTTGTGTTCCTGGCCGGATGCGATCTCACTACTAGCCCGGGCGACAAGAGGAATTCGGGTACCGGCAACACTGGCGGCTCTGGCACGAGCAACAGCGGCGAACTGAACGGGACCTGGAAATACGAAAACTTTGAAATAATCATAAACGGCGACAGCTATGTGATGAAAGCCGATGGGGATTATTATGGAAAAGGCACCATTAGTTACAGCGTTGCCAATAAGACCTTTACCTTCCGCTCTACACACGAATGGACAGGTTCCGCCTGGAGTCCTGCCAGCGAGACGACCAATGGGACATTAGAATACAGCGGCGGAAATACGCTGGTTATCTCCAAACTTGACAACTATACATTCCTGGCGGGAGCTTGGACAAAACAGACAGGAAATACCATAATTGTTACCGGTTTTCCGGGGAGCAAATACAGCGATAAAGTTGCTGTGATAATGCTTTATTCTTCAGTTGAGGATGCCGCGAATGAAGAAGTGACTGCCGTAGGTTTGGTAGACGTTACCGGCAATACATTAACCATCCCTTTAACTGATGAATACC
>JAISMQ010000259.1 GCA_031276685.1 Treponema sp.
ACGGGCAGGGAAATGGTAAAACAGCTCCCCTCCCCCTCCCGGGACTTAACGGAGATCTCCCCCTGGTGTTCCCGGATTATTTTGAATACCAGCGTAATCCCCAGGCCCGACCCGGGGGCCTTAGTGGTAAAGTAGGGCTCGAAAATCTTGGACAGGTTTTCCTCCGGTATCCCCATCCCCGTATCCCGGACGCTTATATCAGCCTCGTTGTCCCGGCGCCCGGTCCTGATCGTAAGCTTCCCCCCCGCGGGCATGGCCGCAGTGGCGTTTTTTACAAGGTTCAGCAGAACCTGCTTCATATACCGCTCGTCAAACCTAAGAAGCGGCAGATCTTCCTCCAGTTCCAGATCGCAGCTAATACGGGCGTCGGAAAGCTCGAAGGACATAAAATCCACCAGCTCCCCGATAAGGGCGTTCAGATCCCCTTCCCGCAGGTCCAGATCCATGGGGCGCACCGCGAAAAGAAAATCCACCACGATGTGGTTAAGCCGGTCGATCTCCTCGTTAACCACGGCGATGTACTTGTCCAGTTGATCCAGGCGTGAATTTTCCCCCGGCGGCGCATCCTGCGGCAGCGTCTGTTCCACCAGCCTGCGGTTCGCCTGCAGGGCCTTCTGCATCAGTTGGATATGGATGGAGATGGACCCCAGGGGGTTTTTGATCTCGTGGGCCACCCCGGCCGCCAGCGTCGTCAGGCTTGCCAGGTTTTCCGCCCGCCGCAGCCGCGCCTCCCGCCCCCGCTTTTCCGTAATGTCTTCGATGTAGACAAGGGATCCGGTAACCCGGTGTTCCCGGACCAGGGGCAGCACCGAAATACTAAGGAGCCTCTGGATGCCTTTGGATTCGGCGTTGAATTCCCGCTCTTCCACCCGGTCCCCGCTTTTCAGGGTGGTTTCCAGAAAACCGGCGATCTTCTCGTCCCAGACCCGCGTCCAAACCGGATCGGCGCCCGGTTCCGAAACCCCGATGGGGAGGAAGCGCTCGGCGCATTTGTTGGCCAGGGCCAGGGTATGCCGGGCGTCGCAGACCAGGATCCCCTGCCCCAGGGATTCCAGCACCGTCTCCAGCCGGTCAATTTCCGCAGCGGCGGCAATAAAAAGATCCTCGATCTGTTCCCGGGTAAGCTTTGACAGCTTTTTTACGGCCCGCCTGATAAAATCCTTCACCAGCCGCCCCCCGCAATCGCCCCTTTTAGATCGCTAACCAGGCGATCCAGGGTAAGGGCGGGGCTCTGGTTCAGGCTTCCCGCAATGGCGGCGGTTTCAACGCTTTCTTTCCAGATCCGAAGGTAGACAATCCGGCGGGGGCCCGTCCCAAGGGGCCGCAGCGCCTCCGAAACCAGCTCAAGGGCCAGGGCCAGAAAGCAGGAAAAAAGGGCGCGGATCTGAAAATTCCGCGCCTCCGCCAGCACCTTTTCGGTGATGGTTTTACTGTCGGCCGCAGGGCGGCCAAGGCCGGCGGAAGCGGCGATGGGCGCGCAGTGCTTGCCCAGGGCGACCAGCTCGTCCGGCAGAACGGCGATGCCCCGGCGGCGGAAGCCGTCCAGCGCGGCAAGGGCCACCGAGGACACGAAAAAGGCCGCCAGGGGGTAAAGGGTATCGCGGTTTACCGGGAGGAACGAATCCAGATACGCTTCCAGCCCCCCCCGCGCCGGCGCGGCTGAATAGGACACGGCGGAAACCGACACGGCAAGGGCCTCGCCCGCCTGTTTGTCGCGGAAAACCCGGCGGATCAGATCCCCCTCCGCCCCGGCGTCCCGCCGCGTAAAGCGGTAGGGCCGGAGCCGGGAAAGCAGCGTGGGGAGGATCCCCTCCTTCCTGGCGGTACAGAGTACGATGGTAAGCCGTTCCGGGGGCTCCTCCAGAATCTTGAGCAGGGAATTCAGGGCTTCCTCTTTCATGCGGTCCGCGTTTTCGATAACGAGCAGTTTCCTCCGGCCAAGGGGGGCCAGATGGCCCCAGTAACTGGCGCGGCGTACCTGGGCGACGGGGATAAATTCGGCGATTCCTTCGGCCTCCAGTTTAAGGGCGTTTTTTATGATGGAGGCCCCCAGCGCGCCCAAAGCTTCCCCGCCCTCCCCGGGAACCCCCTCCAGCGCCTCAAGATCGTCCTCCAGGGCCTGGATCAGCGGGTTAAGCTTCCCCAGCTCCCTGTCGCCTTCCCAGAGGGCGGGGGAAAAGCGGCCCAGAAGCTTCCTGACCGAGCGGATAAGCAGAAGCCGCCCGTGGGGGAAATCCCGTGGCAGCACTGCGGCGGAGGCGGCGATTTCCCCGGCAAAGGCCCGCCGGCCCATCAGGAGAAGATCCGGGTGGAGCAGCGCCTTGTGCCGCGCGCAGTGGGGGCAGGGGCAGTTCCAGCCCCCCTTGCCCCCGCAGGAGAGGACCCTGCCCAGTTCCAGCGCGGCGGTCCCCTTCCCCGATGCGGCGGGGCCGTAGAACAGCATGGACGGCGCCAGAATCCCCGCCTCAATGTCCCCCCGCAGCCGATCGGCGGCGGCCTGGGCTATGATATTTTCGAACATCGGAGCCCCGCCATAAGCGCGGCGCTTAGGCCGTCCGGCGGAACCTGTTTCAGCGCCCCGGCCCGGCCGACCAGGGGGAGCAGAAGCTCCGCGAAAACGCTCCCCTCCAACAGCGGCGCCGCGTCAAACACGGGCTGCACGTTAAGGATCAGGAGCAGCAGGCTTGTCACCGCGACCCCCTCCGCCATGCCGAACAGCAAACCCAGAAAACGGTCCACGCCGCCCAGACGGATCCGCTGGATAATGTCTTTGAGCAGGAATTCTACGAGCTTTACCGCGAAAAAAACGACAACGAAGATCAGGACAAAGGCCAGGATCTCCGGGATGTTCCGCACCAGGCCCGGCAGCAGGTTCTGCAGGAAGGCGGGGATTTTTGCGTCCAGGCCCTCAAGCCACCTGTCCCGCAGAAAGGCCGCGCCGGATCGGTACAGGAACAGGGAGGCCAGCGCCCCCAGCACCAGGGACGCGAGGGTCATAAATTCCGAAATAAAACCCCGCAGGGTACAGCGGATAACCAGCAGCAGCGTAAGAACGAGAAACACGTAATCAATAACTTTTAACGAAGTCACGGGGCATCTCCTCCGGCCCGGGCCGAAAGCGCGTCTTCCAGGGCCCCGGCGATAAGGGCGGCCCCGTCAAGGCGGGCGATACGGGCGGCGGCGGCGGCCATAGCCGCCGTCTTCCCCGGATCCCCCGCCAGGGCGCGGACCAGGGCGGCCAGATCGCCCGCCCCGCCCGCAGATGCCGGGCGCAGCACAAGCGCGGCCCCGGCCTTCTCAAAAAATTCCGCGTTCTCCACCTGGTCCCCCCGCGTACCGCTGCCCCGAAGGGGGAGGAGGATCATGGGCTTGCCCAGGGCGGCGTTTTCCCAGACCGTTCCGGCGCCGGCGCGGCTCAGCACCAGATCCGCCGCCGCCAGGACCTGGGGCATCTCCTCCTTAAAATAAGCGTAAGGACGGTACTTGTCTCCGGGCGCAGCCCCCTCGTTCCCCGGCCCCGTCTGGTGGACCACGGTGTAATACTTAACCAGCTCCGGCAGGGCATCCCGGACCAGGGCGTTGAGTTCCAGCGAGCCCTGGCTTGCCCCCAGGACCAGGAGGATCCGGTCCCCCTCCCCCAGGCCCAGGAAGGCCCGCCCCGCCGCCGCTTCCGCGCCGCGAAAACCGGGCCGCACCGGGTTCCCGCTCACCGTAACCAGGGTGCGGCAGGCCGGGGGCAGGAAGGCGGCGGTTTCGGCGTAGGCGGTGAAGATCCGGCCCCCGGTACGCCGCACAAAGCGCAGGTTTATCCGCGTCGCCAGGCCGGGGCTGACATCGGATTCGTGGGTAGATACCGGGATTCCCAGGGACGCCGCCGCAGCGCAGGGGGGGACGCTCACAAAGCCCCCCTTGGAAAACAGCAGGGCGGGCCTTAGCTTTTTCAGGATAGACCGGGCGGCGAAAAATCCGGCCAGCACGCGGAACAGATCGGGAAAGGTCTTTAGGGAAACGTAACGGCGCAGCCGCCCAGCGGGGATCCCGTAGAATTCGATCCCCGCCGCCTCCACAATGGCCCGGTCCATCCCCGTGGCGGAACCCAGCCAGGCAACCCGGCAGCCTTGCCGCAGACAGGCGATCACCGCGAGGCCGGGGTAGATGTGCCCCCCCGTGCCTCCGCCGGTAAAGGCGATGCTTAACACCCCCGGCCCCTTGCGCTATCCAACATGGGTTGTAGTCTAGCCAAAAAAAGGGGGTAAAACAACCTTGATTTTACCGCCCAGGCTGACCGGGCCGCCGATATGGACGGCGCCGCCCTGTTTTACCAGCCGCGCCTCGATCGTGCCGCCGGGCTGGGAAATCTCCCAGCGGGCCCCGCCGCAGGACGTTCCCCGGGAAAGGTAGGCCGCCAGCGCCGCAGTCCCGGAGCCGCAGCTTGATTCAAATACGAGGGATCCTGTCGCGGCCACATAGACCGCCGGACGCATGAAGCGGCGGGCCGGATCGTAGAACATCACCCCCACGGCGGCTACGGAACGGCCGGCGTCCGCAGGACGGCAGCCGTCCATGAAACGGCCGGCGTCCGGCTGCCCAACGCTTCGCGCCACGCTGTCCGCCAGGCCAAGGGCCGCGTCACGATCAGGCTCCAGGCCCTCGGCAATTACGTGGGCAATCCCCTCAAAGTACAGGACGGGGAAGGAACGGCCCTTCCAGGAAAGGAGGGCCTCCGCCCGGGGGCCGGGCAGTTCCGCCTCCGCGGCGGAAGAGTCAAGATCCACGCGCACCGGCACGGGTTCCGGGGCGCCGCTGATCCGGACGCGGATGTCCCGCTTCCCCCGCGCCCCGGTTTCCCGGGCCGCGTAAAGGCCGAAGCTGCGGGCCGCGTTGCCGCAGAACTCGCCCCCCATCATCTCAAGCCGCCAGTACCGGGCCTCCGGCCCCGCCGAAGGGTCCGAAACCAAAGGGTCCGGGGGGATCACAAAGCCAACCTGTTCGGCCTTTAGAGAAGGATCCGCCAGCAGGGCCTTGGCGGCCCGGAGCCGGAGGGCGGGATCGGCGATCCGGTCAAGCACAAAAATTGTGATGTTGCCCGCCGGATCGGCGCGGACAATGGTAAGTTCCATACTAGAAAATCCACAAACGCAACAGGATCCTAGCGCGGGGGCCCCGGACTCAAAACAAAAACGGCGGATTATTCCTCCGTATCCTCCACGATAAAATCGTCATCCTCGGTTTCAACAACGGCGGCGGCCTCAAGCTTCCGCTGTTCCAGGATCTCCTCCATCTGCTGATCCAGATCCTGGCTGTCCTCGTCAAAGAGCTTCACCGCCCGGTAGCGCTTCATGCCGGTACCCGCCGGAATGGGATGCCCGATGATGATGTTTTCTTTAAGGCCCCGCAGGTAATCGGTACTGCCCGCGATGGCGGCGTTGGTAAGGACCCGCGTGGTATCCTGAAAACTGGCCGCCGAGAGGAACGAATCGATGTTCAGGCTTGCCTTGGTGATCCCCTGGAACATGGGCCGGGCCACCGCAGGCTGCACGGCTTCCGTCATAACCCGGTTGTTTTCTTCGTGGAAGCGGTACTTGTCCACCATTTGGCCGTAGATAAACTTGGTATCCCCCACGGCTACAATTTCTACTTTCCTCATCATCTGGCGGACAATAACGCCGATGTGCTTGTCGTTGATGGAAACCCCCTGCAGGCGGTAAACCTGCTGGATCTCGTCCATCAGGTAACGCTGCAGCGTCGCCTCTCCCTGGATGTGAAGGACATCGTGGGGGTTGACGGCCCCCAGGCAGAGAGGCTCCCCGGCCTCCACCGTGTCGCCGTCCCGCACCAGCAGGCGCTTGGTCATGGGGATAAGGTGCTTGTACTCCTTGCCAAAGGCGTCCTGAACCGTAACCACCCGCTTGCCTTTGACAATGCCCTTGAAGTACACAAGCCCGGACACCTGGGCCAGCACCGCAGGATTCTTGGGTTTGCGGGCCTCGAACAGCTCGCTTACCCGGGGAAGGCCGGAGGTAATATCCATAGCCTTGGCGGATTCTTTTAAGGTCTTGGCGATGATCTTTCCGGCGCTGATCCTGGTCCGCAGGGGCTTGCCGTTGCCGTCAAGAACCGGATCCCCCTTGGAGTCAAGCTCGAATTCGTCCACCTGGATATAGGCGCCGCCGGGGAGGAAGTAGGAGGCAAGCTCGTTCCCCCCTTCATCGGTAATCAATATCCGGGGCTGTTTGCTTTCCATCTGGAATTCGGTGATACGCTTTTCCGTGTTCCCCGTTTCCTCGTCTATTTCTTCCCTCAGCGTGGTGCCGGGGATAATATCCTCGTAGTTTACAAAGCCCGTAGCTTCGGCGATGATCGGGTCCGAAAAGGGATCGAAGGTGGCGATGGTCTTTTCCGCCCCCACCACGTCCCCCTTCCTGACAAGGAAGTCGGACCCGTTACGGATCTCGATTTTCTGATCCTGGCCGATAAGGCACAGGCTGCGCCCGCCCTCATGCTCCCGCACCATGGCGTAGGCGATTTCCGGGGAGAGAATCTCCTTGGCGCCGCGCTTGATAATAGGCTCGTCCCGGATGATCCGCCTGCCGTTCTCCACAAGAAGCTTGTCCTGGCTTTCCAGATGGTACTCTTTCATTACCCGGTTGACCACGGCGTAGCCTTTGCGGGTAAACAGCCAGTGCCCGTCGGGCCTTTCCACGTGGGCGCCGGATACATCCCGAATGTACACCGGGTACTTAAGGAAGGTGCGGTTTTCCTCGCTTGCCTTGGTGGCGACCCCGCCGATATGGAAGGTCCGCATGGTAAGCTGCGTACCGGGCTGGCCGATAGACTGGGCCGCGATGGTCCCCACGGTTTCCCCGATGTCAACCGAACGGTTGGTGGCCAGGTTCCGGCCGTAACACTTGCGGCATACCCCGTGCTTCGCCTCGCAGGTAAGGACCGTCCGTATCCGCACGGTTTCGATTCCCGCCTTTTCGATGGTGGCGGCGATCTCCTCGGTAATTTCCTCGTTCACGTCGATGATAAGCTCCCCGGTGATGGGGTGCTTGACCCGCTCCAGGGTGTAGCGGCCCACGATACGGTCGCTCAGCGGCTCTACGATGTCCTCGCCGTCCTTGATGGCGGAATAGGCAATCCCGGTGATGGTACCGCAGTCATCCTCGTTTACCACCACGTCCTGGGCAATATCCACCAGCCGCCGGGTCAGGTAGCCCGCCTCCGCAGTTTTAAGGGCGGTGTCGGCAAGCCCCTTCCGCGCGCCATTGGTGGAGATAAAGAATTCGATAACCGAAAGCCCCTCTTTGAAGTTGGACCGGATGGGCAGCTCGATAATGTCGCCCGAAGGCTTGGCCATAAGGCCCCGCATCCCCGCAAGCTGGCGGATCTGGTTGCGGCTTCCCCGCGCGCCGGAGTTCGCCATCATGTAGATGGAGTTAAAACCGTCCCGGTCCGCCTCCAGGGTCTTCATCATGATGTTGGTCAGGTTGTCGTTGGTCTTGTTCCAGACTTCCACCACCTTGTTGTAGCGTTCGTCGCCGGTGATGTAGCCGTCCCGGTACTGCTTCTGAATGCTTTCCACTTCCCGGTTGGCGCTGTCGATCATCTCGGTCTTTTCTTTGGGCACCACAATGTCGTCCACCCCGATGGTGGCCCCAAAAACCGTGGCGTAACGGTAACCCGTGGCCTTGATGGCATCCAGCATCCGTACCGTGGTCCAGGAACCCTTTTCGGTAAAGACATGCTCGATAAGGGCCCTTAACTCCTTGTCTTTAAGTTCGTAGTTGATAAAGGGAATACCGGGGGGCATTTCCTCGTTGAACAGCAACCGCCCTGCCGAACTTTCGATAAGGCCGTCTTCCCCAATCCGCGCCTCGTGGCCGACCTTGTCCCAAACGGGGAATTTGGGGGGGCGCACCTTGATCAGGGCCTCCCGGTCCAAAGCGCCGGCCTCCACGGCCATGTAAACCTCTTCCACCGTGT
>JAISMQ010000291.1 GCA_031276685.1 Treponema sp.
ATAGTGCGAACCGTTATGAAGGCCAGGGGATTTTTGTCAATCTTGCGGATCATTGGGGCAAGCTGCCAAATTATCAGGCATATCTTGACAAAGTGCCGTATGGAAAAACAAAAATAACCAATCCAGACGGTTCTGCTTATGGGTTTTTTAACGGGTATACGAAAATCATAGATCAGGGCTTGGGTTCGTATACTCCCATGGCGATACGCTACGATGTTTTCCAAAGACTTGGTGTAAAAGTTCCTGAAACAACAACCGAACTCCTGGATGCCGCCCGTAAATTAAAGGCAGCCTACCCGGATAGTTATCCGGTCTCGGAGGGGGAAAGATGGATTGGCGGTCTTGCAAGAACGTATAGGCTGACCAAATCAATATTTTGGGATGGTTCAAACTATGTATACGGACCTATGCTGGATAATTACCGGAAGATGCTGACTTTCTATAACCAATTGTATACCGAAAAACTTTTGGATATGGAGTCATTTTCCGATAATAACGATACCCGGGACAGAAAATCGGTTATCGATTCGATCTTTATCCAGCTTTCCGTGTGGTATCAGGATAATGAGCGGTGGAACGCAAACAAGGAGAGCAAGGTTGTATGGGCAAACATGCTTCATGTTAAAGATCCGGCCATAGGTCCTGCGTGGGAGGTGGAGGCCTATAATTTGCATGAAAATGTCATTGGAAGTGAAGCTACCTATATCAAAGCTGATGCCAAGAACCTTGATATTTTGTTAAAGCTGAACGACCTTCAGTACACTGACGAGATTGTCCGGCTAATCGGTTGGGGGATCGAAGGACTCAGTTATACCCTCAAGCCTGATGGATCCCCAACTCTTGTTGATGCGTTCCATAAAGCTCAAAATTACAGGACTGTTGGGGATGAGTTGGGCGCAGGCCCAAATACAAAAACCCGTATCGGACTCCAGGGGGTTTATGATGGAAGGTATTTGGTCGATGTTGCCCCTAAACAAATGAGTTATATCAACGGTCAGTTGGTGGAAACCTCCTATGCAGTGGCGTTTCCGGACGTTCCCTATCCTGACAGTCCGATGTTCTCCCCTGTTCTTTTTACGCCGCCCATCGCGTTTACTTCGGACGAGAGCAACGCAAATTCCTCGATCATGACCGCCGTTGACACCTACGTCAGCGAGCAGAGCATGAAGTTTATTACCGGCGAACTGAGTTTTAGCCAGTGGGACAACTTTGTCAGCCAGATCAGGAACCTGAACATCCAGACCGTTCTTGATATGTACAACAGGAAGGCGGCGGCTTTTAAGTAAGGCGCAAACCGTATTATAATAATTCACATTGAAGACGAGTCCGCCCCTCCGGGGGCGGACTCGTCTTAGGCCCCCCCGCAAGCCCCGGCTATGCGGGCGCGGGGCCTGCCCGTTCAGGAGAAAGGCGTATGAAAGACTACATTCTTGCGAAACTTGACGAGTACAAGGCGGTCTTTAACGAGCGGCCCCGGCTGATCCCGTCGGACGCGGTGGTTGACGCGCCGATTACGGGCAACGGCGACATCGGCGTTGCCGTGAACGCGCCGGACAGCGCGGTGGAGGCGTACTTTACGAAGAACGACTTCTGGAAGGGCGCTTACGGCTGCTACGGCCCGGACAGGTACGGCGCGCGGTCCCTGGGGAAGCTCCTCCTCGTCTTTGACGGCATGGGCGGCTGCGATTATTACGCCGAACAGATCATACGCGACGGGACCCTTGCGGTAAAGCTGACCAAGGGCGAATATGGCGTTCTGGTTACGATCTGCGTCCCCCGGGGGGAACGCCTTATCGTTGCCAGGGTAAAGAACCTGGGTAAGGCCCTGACGGGGCGGGCGGAACTCCGCGTTACCCGCGCGGCGGACGCGGAGCATGCCGAACAGTATTCCGGCGGCGTGTATACCATATCAAAATCCTATTCCGGGCCGGGGCTTGCCTTCCCCACCGCCGCCTGCGCGGCGGCCAGAGTGTTGGGCCGGGGGGATAACGCCTTCGCGCTGGACGAAGGCGGGGAGGCTGTCGTGGCGGTTTCGGTTTTTACAAACCACGACGACGCCCGCTACCGCGAAAAGGCCCCGGCGGCGCTGGAAAACCTGACGCGCTTCAACGTAATCGACATGCTGGCGAAGAGCCGGGCCTGGTGGCGCGATTTCTGGCTTTCATCGGGGGTCAGGCTGCCGCAGGAGCCCCTGGCGGAAAAGTTCTGGTACGGGTCGCACTACATCATGGCCTGCTGCTGCGGCAGCCGGGAGTTTCCGCCGGGCCTGTTCGGCGCCTGGGTGACGACGGACAGCCCGAACTGGGCGGGGGATTACCACCTTAACTACAACTACGAGGCGCCCTTCTGGGGCCTGTATTCGTCAAACAAGATCGAACTGGCCGAAGCCTACGATGCGCCCCTTATGGATTTTCTTCCCGCCGCCAGGGAGCTTGCCCATAGGAAGCTGGGCTGCCGGGGGGGCCTGTATCCGGTCGGCATCGGGCCGAAGGGCCTCGGGCTGCTCATCCTTGACAGCGAGGATAACGATGACGTGAGTTTCTGGGGACAGAAGAGCAACGCATCCTTCGCGGCGATCAACATGCTTATGCGTTTTTATTCAACCTTCGATCTTGACTACGCCCGCGCTACCGCCTACCCCTACCTTAAGGAGGCGGGCGCTTTTTGGGAAGATTACCTGGTGTTCAAAGACGGCCGCTACTGGATTTTCAACGACTGTATCCACGAAAACAGCTTTCTGGCCAACAAGGTGCGGGGCTGGAACTGGGGCGCCGCGGTTGATTATTCCGATGACTGTAATCCGGTTCTGAGCCTGGGCCTTGTCCGCATGGTGTTCAGGGGCCTTCTGGACATAAGCCGGGAACTGGGGGACGACAACCCGGCGGCGAAAAAGTGGCGGCACATTCTGGACTGCCTAAGCCCCTACCCGGTGCAGCAGCGGAACGGCAAAACGGTGTTCCGCTACACCGAGCGCGGCATGGCCTGGTGCGACGGCAATTCCCTGGGGATCCAGCACGTGTTCCCTGCGGGGGCTGTCGGCCTGGGTTCCGATACACACCTGCTGGAGATCGCCCGCGCCACCCTGTCCGAAATGGCCCGCTGGGAGGACTACAACGCCTTCCCCACGTTCTACACCGCCGCGGCGCGGCTGGGGCACGATCCGGCGGAGATACTGCGGCGTCTGAACGCGGAGATACGCAAGCACGCCTACCCCAACCTGTACATCTACTTTGGCGGCGGCGGAATAGAATGTTGCAGCGGCGTGCCGCTCTGCATAAACGAGATGCTCCTCCAGAGCCACGAAGGGATACTGCGCTTTTTCCCGGTGTGGGAAAAAGGCAAGGACGCGGAGTTTTACAATCTCCGGGCCTACGGCGCGTTTCTGGTTTCGGCTTCCCTTACGGGGGGCAGGATCGGGGAGGTTTCGATTTACAGCGAAAAGGGGAGACGCTGCGTGTTCCAGAAACCCTCCGATGGCTGCGCGGTGTTCCGCGTGGACGGCGCGGAGAGGATCCCGGTCGCGGCGGACTATGACGGAGACGGCCTCTGTGCTTTTGACACCCGTCCGGGCGAATGGTACCGTATCGTATGAGCTACACGGACTTGATCGTAAAGGCCATGACATGGCAGTACCCGGAAACTATTCCGGTAAGCTCCTGGATAGTTCCGGCGCTGTGGAAGAAACACCCGCAGGAAATAAGGGACATAACCGCCAGGTACCCCCAGTTTTACGGCGATATAAGCGCGCGTTACGATTACGACGCTTCCCTCCCCCCGACATACCGCGAAGGGGAGTTCGTTGACGAGTGGGGCTGCGTCTGGAGCAATATCCAGGAGGGGATGGAGGCCATTGTTACCGGGCACCCGGTCAGGGCCAGGGAGGATATAAGGGCGCTGGAGATCCCCGGTGACAGGACGGGCAGGATGCCGCACGGCTTCATGTACCTCAGGCTTCTGGACCTTCGCGGCTTTGAGGAAGCAATGCTCGACTTTGCCGAGGAGCCGCCGGAATTGCAGATCCTTATCGACAAGGTTCTTGAGTACAACATGCTGCAACTGGACATTGCTATCGCAAAGAACGACGGCCCCGTCCAGTATTTTGGTGACGATCTTGGCATGCAGAAGGGGCTTGCCATCGGGCGGGACAAGTGGCTCAAGTACCTAAAGCCCTGCTTCGCCGCCCTGTACGAAAAGGCCCACAAGGCGGGGAAGCTGGTCTACATGCACACCGACGGCTGCATTTGGGAGATCATGCCGGATCTGCAGGAAACGGGCGTCAACATGGTGAACCCCCAGTACCGGGCGAACGGCCTTGAAAACCTGGTCAGGGTGTGCAAGGGCAAGATACCCATCCATCTGGACCTGGACCGCCAGATGCTGCCCTTCGCGACCCCCGCTTCAATCGAGGCGCATATCAGGGAGTGTGTAGAAGCCCTGTATCTGCCCCAGGGCGGCCTTGGCATCAACCTGGAGCTGGGGAAGGACGTAAGCCTGGACGTAATCGAAGCCGCCCTTGCGGCGCTGGAAAAATACCGGCATTACCCGGACTGCGCGCGGTAATACGTAAAACAGGGGGCCTTGATGAACACAAAACTAAAAATGGCGGTCGTGGGCGCCGGAACCTGGGGGGAGAATCACATCAAAATATACCAGGCCCATCCGTTTTGCGAGGTGGCGGCGGTCTGCGACCGGGACCGGGGGAAGGCGGCGGCCCTGGCCGCGAAAATGGGCGTCGGCAGGTACTACGACGACTACCGGGAAATGTTCAAAACAAGCGGCTGCGACGCGGTAGCCATCGTAACCCCCGATTTTGCCCACGCCGAAGCGGCCATCTGCGCTGCGGAGTACAAAAAGCACATCCTTGTGGAAAAGCCCCTGGCCACCACCAGGGAGGATGTTTTTGCCATGCGCGAAGCTTTTGAAAAAAACGGGGTCCGTGTCATGGTGGACCTCCACAACCGCTGGAGCCCCCCCTTCAACGTGGCCCACCAAAGCCTGGAGCGGGGGGAGCTGGGGAAGCCCTATTCGGCCTACATGCGCCTTAACGACATCAAATGGGTGGCCACGGACCTGCTCCCCTGGGCGGCCTCGTCATCGATACTGTGGTTCCTGGGAAGCCACAGCGTCGATACCCTGCGCTGGTTCTTCGGCGACGAAGTGGCGCGGGTCTACGCCGTAAGCCGCAGGGGCCTGCTCGCGTCCCTGGGGGTGGACGCGGCGGACACCTACCTGACGACCCTGGAATTCAAAAACGGCGGCATCGCCCAGATGGAAAACGGCTGGATCACCCCCAACGCCAATCCCTGCGTGAACGATATTAAATTCAGTATTTTGGGGAGCCGGGGCATGATAAGCCTGGACCTGAGCAGCCACAACCTTATCCAGAAGTACACCGATGAAAAAGTCCAGGTCCCCGACGTGCTGGTCCAGCACTCGGTCTTCGGCTATCCCCGGGGCTTCGCCTTCGAGAGCATCCGCTCCTTTGTGGACTGCATCCTCAGCGGCGAAGAATTCCGCGTCTCGGTGGAAGACGCGGCCAGGGCCAGCCTGGTAATTCTGTCGATCATGGAGTCCGCCGAAACGGGGCGCCCGGTAGAAGTGGCGTACTAACGGGGTTCCCCCGGCCCGGGCAGCCTGTCGCGGCCGCAGCCCGCTAAAGCCGCTCCGCGACGGCGTCCACGAATTCCCAGGAGTCCAGAATTTTCGCGGGGGCGGGCACGGCAAGCCGGGCGAGATCCCCGGTCTGGTTCCCCTCCTCGATGGCCCGCAGGGCGGCCGCTTCCAGGCGGCGGGCGAAATCCCCCAGGGCGGCTGTCGCGTCCAGTTCCGCCCGCTTGGCCAGCGCCCCGGTCCAGGCGAAGATCAGTGCCACAGGGTTGGTGCTGGTCCGTTCCCCCTTTTTCCAGCGGTAGTAGTGCTGCTGCACCGTGCCGTGGGCCGCCTCGTATTCGGTGGCCCCGGAGGGGGAGACCAGGACGCTGGTCATCATGGCAAGGCTCCCGGCGGCGCTGGCGATCATGTCGCTCATCACGTCCCCGTCGTAGTTCTTGCAGGCCCAGAGGAAGCCCCCCCCGCCCCGGATAACGCGGGCCACCGCGTCGTCGATAAGGGTGTAGAAGTAGGAGATCCCCGCGGCCTCGCAGCGGCCTTTGAATTCCCCCTCGTAAACTTCGGCGAAGATGTCCTTAAAGCGGCCGTCGTAGGTTTTGGAGATGGTGTCCTTGGCGGCGAACCAGACGGGGAGTTTGGCGTCCAGGGCGTAGAGGAAGCAGGAGCGGGCGAAGCTGCGGATCGAGTCGTCCAGGTTGTGGAGGCCCTGGACGATGCCCGGCCCCTTAAAGTCCGCGACGGTACTCCGCGTCTCCCGCCCGCCCTCCGGGGTATAGACCAGCTCCACCCGGCCGGGGCCGGGGATCTTCATTTCCACGGCCCGGTAGACATCCCCGTAGGCGTGCCGGCCAATGACGATGGGCTTTTTCCAGGTGGACACCGTGGGGCTTATCCCCCGTACCGGGATGGGGGCGCGGAAGACCGTGCCGTCCAGGATGGCCCGGATGGTGGCGTTGGGGCTGGAGTGGAGCCGTTTGAGCCCGTATTCCTCCTGCCGGGCGGCGTTGCTGGTAATGGTGGCGCATTTTACCCCCACCCGCAGGCGCCGGATCGCGTTGGCGGCTTCGACGGTTACCCGGTCGTCCGTGGCGTCCCGGTTTTCCAGGCCCAGGTCGTAGTACTCGGTTTTTAAGTCCACAAAGGGGAGGATAAGTTTTTCCTTGATCAGCGCCCAAAGCACGCGGGTCATTTCGTCCCCGTCGATCTCCGCAAGCGCCTCTTTCATCACAATTTTGTCCGGCATTCCTGGTCTCCTTTGGTCCAAATCTGACATGTTCCGGGGGGATTATAAAAAAAAACCTGTTTTTACGGAATACCTTAAATATTTTGCCCCGGAACTAGAAAAAGCGCCATGTATGGGGTATATTTTTCAAATATAAGTAGACCCGTGTTATGCTGCGGTAAGGGAGGCTACGATGAAAAAAATGCTCTTGTCTTTAGCGATCAGCGCTGTTATGCCGGTTTTTGGGTTTTCCCAGGAGGCCCGCCCCGTAAGGACGGAGGGGATGGGGTACTGGTATGACCAGGGATCCGGGTTTTACGCTTCCCACGCGACGCTGCCCTTTGGGACCGAGCTTGTCGTTACCAACCTGGACAACGGCAAACGGGTTACCGTGCAGGTGGGGGGGCGGATCCCCGCGGACCCCCGCTGGATTGTGGATGTTTCCCCCCAGGCGGCGGACGCGCTGGAGATGAACGACATGGGCTTTACGCGGGTCCGGATAGAGGAAGTGGTCAAAACGGCCACCGTCAAGGCCCTGCGGACCATCAGCGTCCGCAACTTCCAGCAAAACGGCCGGGCGGTGGTCCTGACCGCCGGGGCCGATCTTACCGTGGGGCACCCCTCCCTGACGATGGGCCGCCAGATACGGATAACCAACCGGGCCAACGGCCGGGTCGTGGTGGCGACGGTGAAAAACCGGGTCCGGGCTTCCCAGGACCGTATTATCGAGCTGTCGCGGGCGGTGGCCCAGGCCCTGGGGGTGTCCCGGGGCAGCTACGTCAACGTAACCGTGGAGAGCGTCGACAGGTAGGGCGGGGCCGTTTTCAGAATTCAGCGTTCGAAAGCGGCCGCTCTTGACAATTTCCCGTTAAAAAACTACGTTCAATCGAAAGTTTCTCTTGAAGGTGTAGGAGATCGTATGAAAAGACTACGTTTTTGCGCGGTATTTTTGCTGGTTTTGCCCCTGTTCCGCCTTTCCGCCCAGAACAGCCAACTGGTCATATACACCTGGGACGAGATGATCCCGCCGGAGGTCCTTGACGATTTTACCCGGGAAACCGGCGTGGAGGTGGTTCTAAAGACCTTCGAGTTCAACGAAGACATGCTGATGGATCTGGAGATGAGCAACGGTTCCGGGTACGACCTGGTTATTGCCGATGACTACATTGTCGAATTTATCATTGAGGAAGGGCTGGCCCAGAAGCTGGACAAGCGGCTGCTTCCCAATCTGAAGAACGTAAACCCCTTTTACCAGCACCAGTTTTACGACCCCCAGGACGAGTACACGGTGCCCTACGGCGCCGGAATCCAGACGATTGTGTACGACCCCGCCAAAGTGCCGTTCGAGATCACCGGGTTTTCCGACTTTTGGAACCCCGCCCTGCGGAACAGGCTGGGGATCACCGCCAACCCGCGGGTGATCAACGGCATGGTCCTTAAATCCATGGGGAAGAGCTACAACGAAGCGGACCCGGCGCTTATCGAGGCCGCGGGGGCCCGGCTGCTCCAACTGGTCCCGAACGTGGGCGTTATGCAGGACACGGACCTGGACGAGTACCTTTTGGACGGGGACATTGACGTGGCCCTTATGTATACGGACCAGGTCTTTAAGTCGCTGATTCAGAATCCGGAGCTAAAAATGGTCTACCCCAAGGAGGGGATCGGGTTCGGGATCATGCCCGCCTTTATCCCCGCCAACGCCGCGAATCCCCGCGCCGCCCACTGGTTCCTCAACGCCATTATGGATCCCCGCCGGGGGGCCCGCTGTTTTGAGTACCTGGGGTACTACTGTACCTTTTCCGCGTCGGAAGACTACATAAACCCCGATTACCGGCCCTACCTGCTGCTGCCCATGGAAGAGCGGAACGGCAGGGCGGTGAACAAGTTCGGGAATTTCGAGGTTATGCTGAACCTTCCCGGCGAGGCCGAAGCCGTCCATGCCGAGATATGGGACGTTTTTACCGGAGCCCTGGGCAGCGCCCTGGGTAATTAGGCTGCGGTTGCCGGGCCAGCGGTATGTCACAGACGGTAACCCGGGAATACATACGGAATTTTTTTAAGCTTGGCGCCACGGCGGCGGAAGACCGGGTGCTGGACTATGTGATGTCCCGCATGGTTCTAAAGGAATACCCCCACAACAGCTATATCTGCCGGGCCGGGGACAGCGCCCGGGGCATGTACTTTGTCGAATCCGGCATGGCCTTTGTCCGGGGGAACAAGAACCAGATTTTGAACGAGCTTCACCCCGGAAGCTACTTCGGCGAATACGCCGCCCTTACCGGGGACAAGCGGATGGCGGATATCCAGGCCAACGGGACCGTCCAGGTCTACGAGCTCAGCACCAAGGTCCTCCACGCCCTTACCAGGAGCCAGCCGAGGATCTACGGCCTTTTTTTGAAGAGCATCTACGACCAGGCTTCGGACAGGTACCAGAATCTGGTCCGGCTTCTTAACGCCCGCCGCGGCCTGGG
>JAISMQ010000115.1 GCA_031276685.1 Treponema sp.
GGCCAGCCCATAGCCGGCCGGGAGGAAAAGGAAGAACGGGGCCGGGGCCTCTATTCGGCGGACCGCTTCTGTTACATCAAACGTTCCGAGGAAAATCCCCTGATGATGAACCTCTACAATGGGGCCCTCAAGGGCCGGGTACATGAATTGCTGCACGTTGATTACACGAAAAAAGGAGGCCGCCGTGCTTGATCTTACCGTTTGTATCGGGAGTGCCTGCCACCTCAAGGGGGCCTATAATCTCATCCAGACCTTCCAGCAGCTTATAGAGGAAAAATCCCTCCACGACCAAATCACCCTCAAGTCCGGCTTCTGCATGAAGTTGTGTCATATCCCCGGCGTGGGGGTTATGGTGGACGGGGAGGAACATCATGTGGCCGCCGAAAAGGCCGGGGAGTTTTTCGCCAAAGAAGTGGAACCGAAGCTATAGCGTTCCTGAAAAAGAACTATCCAAATGGGTATGACAAACATTATGGGGGCGGCGCCAGGATTCCGGCGGCGCCCCGTTATTGCCTAGAACGAATACGTCAGCGCGGTTTTGATGTAGGCCTTGTCCCGGTACTGGGAAAGCTCCCCCCCGTCCTTCCCGGCGAAGATCCCGCCCGAAAGGACGGTCGTTACATCATCGATGCTGTAGCTTAGGGAGGGCATCAGGTAGATATCGGCGGCTTCAATGTTCCACAGAAGGCCGAATTTCGCCTCCAGCCGGTCCTGGAAAAAGGCCCGGGAAACCTGGGCCGTCAGGGCCGTCGCGGTAAGGGGGGAACCCGCCTCCGTGTCCAGGGCGGCGCTGCTTCCCACCCTGCCGTCGAGCAGGCGTATGTTCCCGTCCGCCTCCACAAAAACGGTAAAGCCCAGAATATCCCGGTCAAAGCCCGCGGACCAGGCCAGGAAGGGGTTGTAGACGCCCCCGTCATCCCCCCCAAGGTCTTCGGTAATGAAGGCCGCCAGTTCCGCCCGGAAGCCTGAGTCAAAGATCACCCGCGTATAGTCCAGGCCGATCTGGTGGTAACGGTTGTACGCAAGGCGGGGCTTCAGGTTCGCCGATTGAAGAGCGTTTTCCAACTGGAGAATGGGAATGGCGGGTATCGTAGCCAGGAGTTCTTCCGCCCCCCCAATCGTAAAACTGGGCCGGAACAGGTGCCCGGAGTAGTACTGCGCCCCAATGTCCGCGCGTCCCAGCGTGGTGCTGAACCTAATGCCCCCCTGGGCGTACTCAAGGCCGCGGGTGTCGGGAATATCGTCTGGGCCAATGGTAGGCGCATTTGGATTGGATTGTATCATAGCGGCTAACTGGTCCGGGGATATAAGGGGTACGGGCAGACGTTCTACAATTCCCGCCGCCAGGTCCCCGATCATGCGGTCCCGGCGGCCGCCGGTTATGGCGCTGGGGTACCAGCGATGGTCCGGGTCCAGGGCGTAGCGGTGGCCCTGGAACGAGGGGATAAAGACCCCCTCCAGGCCGGAAGCCGCGCCGAGGGGGAGGGATGCGCGGATCACGGGCCGGGCGATTTTGCGGCCCATCGCGTCAGCCGCGTTGGTCAGGTCGGTGTAGTCCAGGGGGTTGGTTACGTCAAGCGGGCCCCGGATATCCGCGCGGCCCCAGGCCAGCTTCCGCAGGCCCGCTTCCAGGGCCAGGGGCCCCAGGAAGACCCGCAGGTAGGCTTCGTCAATGACCGGGGGGGTCCAGAACGGGCTGCCGGAAGCCGCGATCGCGGCCGGGGACAACTGGAAGTTCAGCACCGCCTCGGCGCGGGAACTTGAGGCCCCGAAATTGAGTTTGGCGCTTACCAGATTGCCCCAATCCACGGCCCCCCCCTTGTCGCGCAGCTCGCGGGGAACTATCAGGAGTTCTGCGGCAATCTCCCCGCCGGCCCTAAGCCCGATCTTGCCGCCCGGGCCGCCGTTTCCGGCGCCTGCGCTTTCACCGCTTTCGGTAGCGCCGTTTCCGGCGCTTGCGCTTTCAGCGCTTGCGCTTTCGGCGCTTGCGCTTTCGGCGCTTGCGCTTTCGGCGCCGTCCGCGAAGTCAAACCAGTAATCCTGCGCCCCCGGCGCGGAGGCCCCGAAAAGGGCAAGGGCGGCCATCAGGCCGAGCGGCCGGACGCCGTTTGGAAACCGTTTCACTGGGGTACCCTCCCCGTGGCGAGGAACTGCCGCGTAAAGATCCCGTCGGGGATATTGGCGTTGTACCGGATATTGTCGATGATGATCAGCGTGGAAGTGCCTGCGGCATGGCTGGTCATCCTGGTCTGCGTGGCGGTAAGGCGGCCCTCGACAAGCTTAAGCTCCAGGGTTTACAGGGATTTTACCAGCGCGTTCTTCCTGTCGTACAGATCGATTTTGTGGCATACCCCGGTGTTTTTGTCGATGCACTGGATCATTTTGGAATACTGGTAGGAGCTGTCTTTGGGTACGGACTGGATCACGTAACAGGGATTCTCCCCAAGGCTCTCTTCCCGGACCAGCGTGTGGGTGTCCAGTCCCGCGTCCCGGTTGGCGCTGGAAATATCGTCGTTGGAAAAGTCGGTCCCCACGAAACTCTTCGACCCGTCCCCCTGGGCAATCCGCTGCTCCCTGCCCCGGGCGGGCTGGAATATCCAGCGGTCGTCCTCCGCGCCGGGATTCTCGATTGTCAAAAACCTTGTCCCCGCCACCGAGCGCGGCTCGTGGAACACGATCATAACCCGGTCCCCGCCGGGCCCGCTTTTGGTAAACTGTTCGATAACCCGCCGGGTTTCGGAACCGTTCTTCGCCTTCAGCACCATCGAGGATCGGGCATACGTGGTGTCCGCCTCTATCCTGTTCCGGGACGCGCGGACAATTTCTTCCGCGTTCTGGGCGGCTGCGGAAAAGGCCGCCAGGAAAAACAGCGCCGCGCCGGTTATTTTTTGTATGTTCATCATCACTACCTCTGCATACAGCCCGCCAAGCATTGTTTGAACGGGCAAGCTTGGATTCAGGTACCGATAAATTTCGGCTTTAGCGCGCCCAGCAGCGCGGGAACGATGATAAGGCCGGAAAGGGCGCTTATCATCATGGCCAGGCAGACCAGAAGCCCGAAATCCCTCAGCACGATAAAATTGGAAAACCAGAGAACCGCGAACCCAAGGCCCACCGAAAGGGTGTCCACAAGAATCGCCGTTCCCGAAACATAATAGGCCCGCCGCAGAAAATCCCCCGCCCCGCCGGACAGCCTGTACTCGTGTTTGTAGGCTTCGATAAAGTGAATGGTGTAATCGATGCCCACCCCGATAGAAACGCTGGAGATCATGGCGGTGGCAAGGTTCAGCTTGATCTTCAAAAACCCCATAGCCGCGAAGTTGGCCAGGATGAGTATGGAAAGGGGGATTATGGCGATGCCCCCCGCAGCCAGGGAGCGGTACGAAACCGACATGATCACAAACATGGCGATACTCGAAATGATCACCGAGATCAACTGGGACTGGACCACCAGCACGTTGGTGGAGCCTTCCACAATGGCGCTGCCCCCCACAATAACGCGCAGGTTTTCGGGGAAGTTTGCCGCCACAAAGCGCCGTATCTCTTCAACCCCCCGGTCCGTATCCTCCTGGCCCGTCGTTTTTAACTGGACCGCAAGCTTGACGCTGGTCGGCTCCAGGGGATCGTTGGCGTAACTGGAAATATCGCCGGACAGGAGCAGCAGATAGCTGAAAATAAGATCGGTCAGTTCCTCTTTGGAAGCCTTCCCGTAGCGGGCCGGATCCTGGGGTATTTCGTAATACGAGTACCCGTCGTAGTTTACCAGCCGCCCGAATTCCCGCGCCAGTTCGGCGGCGCTGATGGAACGGCTCTGCCCGGCCTTGGAAGCCCGGTCCAGAAGCCCCGCGATCTCGCCGATGCTGTACACCTGTTCCCCGGCCGTATATGCGCCGGTTGCGGAATCCCAGCCGCCTGAGTCCCATGCCCCGGCATCCGGCGCGGCGGAATCCGGGGCGCCGGAACCCTCCGCTGGATCAAAATCCCCGGGAGCCCCGGGATTTTCGAAATCCCAAAAACCCAGGCCCGCCGGATCCGGGGAAACCGGGCCCGCCGCTATGCCGCCGGGGTCTTCGCCGGTGTTCTGCACCTGGTTGACGCGCTTTATCAGATCGGTAAAGCCCATCACGTTCCCCACCTCGGGAACCCGGCGTTCCAGGTAGCCGCCCAGGCGGTCCAGCGCCGCCAGGCTGTCCGGGTGGAGCAGGATCTCCGGCGTTTCAGCTTCCACGACAACGCTGAGGATCTTCGAGCCCCCGAATTTTTCCCGGATAAATTTATCCGACCGGTAGATGTCGGTCTCGGCGCTGAAATACTCCACCAGCACGTTGTCGATGATTATCTTTGAAGCGCCGTAAGCCGAAAGGGCGGCTACGGCGGCGGAAGCGCACAGCACGAGGGATCTGCGCGAAACCACCGCGCAGAAAAAATTCGCGATACTGTTCCGCGCGCCGCCGTCCCCCACGGGGGGCCGCCCCCCGCGGGCGGGGCGGGATTCCCCAGAGGGCGCGGGCCCCCGGATCAGCAGAACAGCGGGAACCAGCGTCATCGTGATAAGGAACGACACCATGACTCCGAAACTGGCGAAAAACCCGAACTCCCGGATGGGCGCCACGCGGGTAAAGCAAAAGGACACAAAGCTGGCAAACGTGGTAAGGGCGGCAAGAAAAATGGGTTTCCCCGTCCGGCGGATCATTGCCATCACCATGCCGTAGTGTTCCTCCCCCGTCATGGCCGCCCCCGCCCGCCCCCGGTCCTCGATGTAGTGGATCACCACGTGCAGGCCGTAGGAACTGCCCATGGCAATCAGAATGACCGGAAGCACCGTGGAAATAACCGACAGCTTGATGCCGAACAGGGGCATGGCCCCTATGGACCAGATAACGGCTATCAGCACGGACACCAGGGACAGGATGGTGGCCCCCATGCGCCTGAAGGGGACAAAGACAATAACAATTACCACCAGGATAACCAGGGGGATCATGAGCCGTATGTCCTGGACCATCGCCTCGTTGATCGTGGAGGCGATAACGGGGATCCCCGTGACGTAGACCTCCGCCATATCCGCGAAGGAGGAACGGGCAATGTTCCTTACCTCCATGTACTCCCGCGCCAGTTCGGAGGAACCGTAGTTCTCTTCCGTAAGGTTGAGCGGGACCAGTATCTGGGTAGCGGTAAGGTCGTTGGAAATAAGGGCGTTCTCGTAGAGCTCCCAGGAAAAGAGCCGCCGCCGCAGTTCCGCGATCTCCCCCTCCGTCCCGGTAAAATCATCGGGAAGCAGGGATTCGGCAAAGACCGATCCCCCGTCCCCGTACAGGTAGTCCGCGTTGACAATTGAATTTACCTTGCCCACCATGCCGATCCGTTCGATCCGCACCACGTAGTCCCGGATCCGGTTCAAAAAGGGCCCGTCGAGAACGGTCCCGTATTTCCGCTCAAGCCCCACCAGGATAAATATCGAGCTTCCGAAGGTGCCGTCAATGTAGGCAGAGGTAAGCCGGGCGGGATCGTCGGCGGGAACAAAGCGGATATTGTTGTTGTCAAGTTTTACCCGGGGCAGTTGGAAGGCAAAGAACAAGGTTATGGCGGCGAGTACCGCAAGTACCAGCCAGGGGCGTTTGTAGATCGTTTCCATACAGCTACGGACAATTATAGACATTCCGCCCGCCAATGTAAAGTTTGCGCGTTTATGCTATATTAGGCTATACAGAGGCAGAATGATGAAACGTCCAATGTGCAATCCGGCGGCCCCCGTTTTTCTTTTCCTTGCCGCCTGCGCCTCGGCCGGGGGGGAATTCCCCCCGGCGCCGGGCGCGGAAACAGCCCCCCCTGCGGCGGAAGCCCCCGCGACCGAAAGCCTGGCTGCCCCGGAACCGGCCGGGGGCGGCGCGGCGGCCGTCCCCGATCCCCCCGGCCCGGCGGAAGAGCTTCCCGTGTCGGAATTTGAGGAAGTGTGGGCGTATATCCTGCAAGGGCGGGAAGACGCACTTAGGGAGGGTCTCCCCGTCTCGGACCTGGGCTACTTCGGGGCGGGGGTGGATCCCTACGGGAAGCTCGCCGGAGTCCCCAGGCCCGGGGCCATCCCCGCCTTCGGCGGCCGGGTCCACCTGGTAGTCACCTGCGACGGCTACCCCCTTACCCATTTTGTCCTAAAAAGCGGCGCCCCGGAGCGGCGGGAACTCGTAGCCGCCCTCCTGCGGGAAACGCGGAACTTTGACGGCCTGCAGATCGATTTTGAGTACGTACCGGCCCGCGACCGGGAACAGTTCTTCTCGTTTTTGGAGGAGCTGCGGGCCGGACTCGGGGGCAAATTTTTCAGCGTGGCCCTTAAAGCCCGCACCAGGCCCCTGGACAACGATGTCCACGATTACGCGCGGATAGGCCCCCTGGTGGACCGGATCCTCGTCATGGCCTACGACGAGCACTGGGCCGGCAGCGCCCCCGGGCCCATCGCCGGCATGGCGTGGTGCCGGGACGTGGCGGCCTACGCCCGCTCGGTTATCGGCAGGGAAAAGCTTGTCATGGGTATCCCCTTCTACGGGCGGGCCTGGATCGACCCCAGCCCCGCCAAAGCCTACACCTACCCGCAGATAGAAACCCTGCTGGGCGAGAACGGCGTCCGGGAGATCCTCAGGGACGGGGACATCCCCGGCTTTGAATATGAAACCCCCGTCGTGGTAAGGGGGTATTACGAAGACGCCGTCTCCCTGGCGGCCCGCCTGGCCCTGTACCGCGGCATGGATGTCCGGGCCGTGGGCTTTTGGCGCCTGGGCCAGGAAAGCCCCGCCGTTTGGGACGCCCTGCGGCTTTCCCCCTGACCGGGGGCTTATGCCGCCCTATCGTCTTGCTGGCATCGGCACAGTAATAGGGCGCGTTTTCCCGGCATGGTCCGGGGCGGCCCCGGAGGAGGCGGGTTACTAAGCAAGCGCCTGCCGGGGCTTACATGGAAATAGTCAATTCCCGGCCATAGGGGCAATATCGGCTTCCAGACAGCCGTCAAGGGCTTCTTTTGCCATTGCCAGGGCTTCATCATGGGAAAACCCGCAGGTAACGATATTGGCCATATCGGGGGGACACATTTCTTTTTTTTTATTACTTTAGCTGAGCGGGGTATGCTTTTTTTGCGGCCAAGAAGACTTGAACTTCCATGCCTCTCGGCACCAGCACCTCAAGCTGGCGTGTCTACCAGTTCCACCATG
>JAISMQ010000270.1 GCA_031276685.1 Treponema sp.
CGCCGTGCTGGGGCACTTCGTCGCCTGGTTCACCGGGATCCTCTGCCGCCTGGACCGGGAAAAACAGATCACCGTGTTTTTCTCCTCCGCCCTCCGCAATATCAGCGCCGCCGCCACTCTTGCCATCGAATTTTTTCCCGAAGCCGCAGCCCTGCCCGCCCTGCTGGGAATTGTACTCCAGCAGACCATGGCCGCCCTGATGGGCCGGCTGTTCCTGGGGCCGAGCCCGGCCAGTGAAAAACCATACCATGGGGAAGGAGGCTACAGATGAAGCCATTTATGGACGGGGATTTTCTTCTCAATTCCGGAACGGCGCGGCGGCTTTACCACGAAGCGGCTGCGGGGGAGCCGATTTTTGATTACCACTGCCACCTTGACCCCAGGGAAATCGCGGATGATCGCCGTTTCCCCGATCTGGCCTACATGTGGCTGGGGCAAAACCGGCGCGGGGATCACTACAAGTGGCGCATGCTGCGGGCCAACGGCCTAAGCGAGCGGCTGATAACCGGGGACGCGGATCCCTGGGACAAATTCCTCGCCTGGGCGCAGACCATGCCGGCGCTGATAGGGAACCCCCTCTACCACTGGGCCCATCTGGAACTACAGCGTTACTTTGATATCCGCGAAACCCTGAACGGGGAAAGCGCCCGGGCTATATGGGAAGCGGCGAATGAAAAACTGCGGCAGGACCCGGAGCTGTCGGCGCTGGGGATCCTCA
The DNA here is from genome assembly GCA_031276685.1 of Treponema sp. Classification (GTDB taxonomy): domain Bacteria; phylum Spirochaetota; class Spirochaetia; order Treponematales; family Breznakiellaceae; genus JAISFT01. Next base: position 719 of record JAISMQ010000270.1, read on the forward strand.
AAAAATTCAATGTCTACGCCGTGGGGACCACCGATGATCCGGCGGATTCCCTTGAGTGGCATCAAAAGATCCGCCGCGACGGAAAAACCGCCGCAAAAGTGCTGCCCTCGTTCCGGCCGGACCGGGTACTCGGCATCGAAAACCCCGGCTTTGCCGAATATATCGGGACCCTGGGCGCGGCGGCGGGGCGGGGCATCGCAACGCTGCGGGACCTTCTGGCGGCCCTGGAAGACCGGATCACCTATTTCGACGGCCTGGGCTGCCGCGCCTCCGACCACGGGCTGGACCGCATACCGTTCAGAACCGCCGCAGGGGGCCGGGAATCCGGCGAAGGGGCCTGGGAACGGGAGCTTGAAGCTGTCTTTGCCGCGGCCCTGGAAGGGAAGGCCCCCGGCGCGGATCAGGCGGAATCCTGGAAGACCTTTATGCTGACCCGCCTGGCGGCGGCCTACCGCGACCGGGGCTGGGCCATGCAGATCCACCTTGCCGCCCTGCGGAACACCAACTCCCGGGCGCTTGGGGAACTGGGGGCCGACACCGGCTATGACGCGGTTCACGATTTTCCGGCGGCCGCCTCCCTTGCCCGCCTGCTGGATTACCTTGCCGGCGCGGGGAAGCTGCCAAAAACGATTCTCTACAGCCTTAACCCCAAGGATCTTTACCCCCTGGCCACGATCATGGGGGGCTTCCAGGAGGACCCGCCGGGTTCCGTCCCCGGTAAAATGCAGCTTGGCTCCGCGTGGTGGTTCCTTGACCACCGGGACGGCATGGAAACCCAGATGCGGGTCCTGGGAAACACGGGGCTTTTGTCCCGCTTTGTGGGGATGCTTACCGACTCCCGCAGTTTTCTTTCCTACCCCCGGCACGAGTACTTTCGCCGTATCCTGTGCAATCTGCTGGGGAACTGGGCGGAAGAAGGGGAAGCGCCCAACGACATCGGGCTTTTGGGCGGCATGGTCCGGGATATTTCGTTCAGGAACGCCCAAAGGTACTTTGAAACCGCATAAAAATTAAGTACACTCCCTGTAATGAGAGTCTGGATAAAACTTTTTCTGGGAGCCCTTGCGGGCGTACTTATAGCGCGGTTTTTGCCCCAGGACAGCGGGCAAATTGCCGGAATCATGGACTGGCTGGAAAAACTGGCCCTGCAGATCGGCCGTTACGCGGTAATTCCCCTGCTGGTGTTCTCCCTTAGTATCTCCGTGTACAAGCTCCGCCAGGACAAGCATTTCTGGCCCCTGGTACTCCGCTCGTTTTTGTTTATTGCCGCCGCGGCAGCCTTTGTTATCGCGGCGGGGGTAACGGTTGTCCGGCTTTTTTCCCCCCGCGAGATACCTATCCACTTTGAAGAAGAACTGGGAAGCGTCTCGCTGGATACCGCCGGCAATATCCTTGCCCTGTTCCCCTCGAACATGCTCCAGGCCCTTACCGGCGATACCCTTTACCTTTTTCCCGTCTGCGTATTCGCCTTTTTCCTGGGCATGGGGCTTTCGTATGACCGCAGTTTCACTAAGCCGGTTATCGTCCTTATCGATTCCCTTTCCCGCGTTTTTTATTATATCAATGTGTTTTTTTCTGAAATTATGGGGCTTTTAATGATCGTCCTTGCGGCCTACTGGGCGATGCGGTTCCGCAACGCGCTCAGGGCGGAGGTTTACAGCGATTTTATCGTCCTTTTGGCGGTTTTTAGCCTGGTTTTGGGCTTTGTCATTCTGCCCCTGTTTCTTTATCTCCTAAAGCCCAAGGTAAACCCCTGGGCGCTGCTCTACGGAAGCCTGGCCGCCTCCATTACGGCGTGGTTTTCCGGCGACATTAACTTTACCCTGCCGGTAATGCTGCGCTGCGGAAAGGAGAATTTCGGCATCCGCAGGCGCGCCAACACCGTTACCCACGCCCTGTTTACTACGTTTGGCAGGGCCGGCAGCGCCATGACGGCGGCCGCAGCCTTTATTCTTATCATCAAATCCTATTCCAGCCTGGATATGACGCTGGCAAATTCGTTCTTCATCGGGCTGCGGGCCTTTATTATCTCCTTCTTTCTTGCGGGCCACCCCGGGGACGGGGCCTATACGGCCCTGGCGCTGATCTGCCTGGGCTACGGGCAGGAAGCAGGATATCTGCTCCTTAAACCCCTGGCCTTTTACCTTATTACCATTGGGACCTTTCTTGACACAGTGATCGCATCTTTTTCGTCTTTTGTTATCGCCCGGCTGAGCGGTTTTCAGGAAGACAAGAGCCCCCGGCATTTCATGTAGCCCCCCGGCGCCCGCAGGATTACGACCCCTGCGGGGCCCATCAGTTGTTTTCCAGCGCCTGTTGTTTGAAAACCGGAGCTTCCAAACAACTCTAGTGTTCATTTTTTAAAGAATCTGCTGTTTTTGGGCTGAATTTAGCGTAATTCCGGTAAAAATGACTTGCCATACCGGAAACTTTGTGCTAATTTTAAGTATAAAATAAATTACTAAGGAGTAATTCATGGCAAAAGAACAGAGTCCGGGCGCGGTGTTCAAATCCTTTATGGATCAGTACGATCTTACGGCAGCCAAGATTGCCGGGGATATTAAGCTGAGTCAGTCCAGCATCCGTCTGCTGATTGGCGGAAAACTCAAGATTTCCGTACCCATTGCCCTGCGGCTTTCCAAGTACTTCGGAACCAAACCGGAATACTGGACCAACCTGCAGATCGCCTACGAGTTGGCCGAATCGGCCAAGAACCCCAAGCTTGCCCCCATTCTTAAGGCCATTCCCAGGGCCAAAAAGGGGGAAGCGCCCAAGAAGCCCAGGGCCTCCGCTAAAACGGGCGGCAGAACGGCGGCTAAAAAAACAACGGCCAAAAAGCCGGCAGCCAGGAAACCGGCGGGCAGAACTTCTAAACCCAGGTCCGCGAACTAAAAGCCTGCTGCGCGTGCCGCAGTATTAAAGCTCTTTCAAAACTGCGGTTTTGAAAGAGCGGCTTTGGTTGTGGCTGGAAAAACGGCGCTACGCCGGCCAGAACAGCGTGTGAAGGTACATGCTGTGCGGAAAAACAAAGATATGTACCAGCATCCACAGGGTAGAGAAAATTCGGGCAGCCCAGAACATCTTGTTCTGTTTGCCATAGATAAACCAGCCTAAAAGGACCATGACGTGATCGGCGACAAGACGGTTTGTCCAGTGTTCCACTCCCTGAAACCAATAGGTAATACGTTCCCCTATTACGCCGGGCAGTAAGCCCGCCTCGATATAGTGTTCGACATTTTCCCAGAACAGCGCGATCAAAAGCACGATAATGAATTCGACAAATTTACGCAGCGCGTCATTACTGTCGTTAAATTTGAGGAACTTCCCGGTAACCATGCGGGCAAACGCGGCCATGGCGATGCCGTTGGCAAGGTGTTCCAGCGACCACAGGTCAAAAGCCGCCTCGGTTTTAAGGCCCCAGATCAGCATGATTCTGACT
>JAISMQ010000164.1 GCA_031276685.1 Treponema sp.
ACCCCTATAGGGGTTGGTGAATAGGGGCATAAGCGTTTCGCTTCCCCTGTTTTCCTGTTCGCCGCAATATTCCCATGTATATACGCCGGCCCTGGGTTCACAGGCAGGGCCGGCACTTATAAATAAAAACGGGGCCGGTTTATACCTTTCACACCGATGGTTTACCTTCCACGTATGCCAACCTTATCCACGGGCAGGGCCGGCGCATAAGGTATGGGAAATTGTGGCGGACACTTGAACGAAGCTTTGCGCCATCTGAACGGCAGGGAAAAGAGGAGGAACCTATTGGCGCAAAGCAAGCGTGGCCGCCAGAGGCGTTTTGCTTCCCCTGGTTTTCCTGTCCATCGCAATATTCCCATGTATATACGCCGGCCCTGGGTTTACAGGGGGATCGTTTCGGATACGTTGATCTGTACGATCCGCGAATCCTGTTTGATGATCGAGATGGACCCGTTCCGGGTGATCCGCAGCTTTTCCGCAAGCAGGGAGCGGAGATCCCCCTGCCTGGCCGCGCCCTGCTGCCCCTGAGCCGCTTTCCCGGCGGGCGGATTGTCCTTCATCCTTGGTTTAAGCGGCGGGCCTTAGACCAGCCGCAGCTTCTCGTTCTTTTCTATCTGGATGATCTGCGAATTCTGGATGACCAGGGTCACCGAGCCGTGCTTGATCGTCGAGAGACATGCGACAAGTTCCTTCCAGGTTTTCTCGTCCAGCGGGTCCCGGGGCCTGTCCGCGCCCTGTTCCTGTTCCGCCATACCATCCTCCTGCCGGTGGCCGGTTGCTCGGTAACCGGGTAATCAGGGGCCGGTTACCCGGCCCTCGGCCATAAATCCTATAAAATACTTATGAATTATAAGTTATTTTCTGTCAATACCTCAAAAAAAGCTGTACAGCCTATTGACAAGTTCGGTTTTTCGGGTAATTCTTAGTTATCATATATGAATAGTTAGATATGGGCGGCGGCGGTTGCCGCCCTATCGGCTCTGCGGGAAGACCCGATTGACCGGACAGCCGGAGATCGGACGTGCGGGCGTGGATTCTGGATTCACGGTTCCGCACGCCGGTCCCGGCTGTTCGTGTTTTACGGGCAGGCAATGACAACGGAGGAGGCGCTATGGCGAAGATAATGCTTAAAAATCTCCGGCAGGTGTACCTGATCCGCAATCAGGAGAAGCGGCGGGTCGAGGAATTCGTGGCCTTGGACGATTTTAGCCTTTCCATCGACGAAGGCGCCTTTGTGGCGATTGTCGGCCCTTCGGGCTGCGGCAAGTCCACCCTGCTTGACATTGTGGCAGGTCTGGTCAGGTCCAGGTCCGGGGAAATTTACATTGACGGGAAGCTGGTGACGGGCCCGGCGCTTAACCGGGGGTTTATCATGCAGGGCTATGCCCTGTTCCCCTGGCGTACCACCCGGCGCAATGTGGAGTACGGCCTGGAGGTCAAACACGTGGCCAGGAAGCGGCGAGCCGAAATTGCCCAGCAGTTCATTGAACTGGTAGGGCTTAAAGGTTTCGAGGATCGCTACCCAAACGAGCTGTCCGGCGGGATGCGCCAGCGGGTCGCTATAGCCCGGTCCCTTGCCTATGACCCCGGGGTGCTTCTTATGGACGAGCCCTTTGCGGCGGTAGACGCCCAGACGCGGGAAACGCTGCAGGACGAACTGCTGCTGATATGGGAAAAGACCGGGAAAACCATCCTGTTCGTTACCCACAGTATCGAGGAGGCGGTTTTGCTGGCGGATACGGTAGTGGTAATGACCCGGCGGCCCGGCAGAATCAAGAAGGTTGTCGATATAGCCCTGCCCCGTCCCCGTACGGCGGCGGATATGCGGGCTTCGGCGGATTACGGCTCCATTGTGCGCCGTATTTGGGAACTGCTTAACGACACGGAAGAGGCCGGGGGCAAGGACGAAGGACTTGCCGGCAGAATAGCTTCTTCCGCGCAGTTATAGACCCGCATGTGCGGGATCATGAGAGGAGGTTCGATATGAACAGGAACAGGAAAATTGCCGGGAATGTGGCGCTGGCGGCGCTTGTTATTGCGGCGGTCTTTGGCCTTGCGGGCTGCGAGGGGAAAAAGCAGGTCCGGCAGGAAACGGCGCCCGGTGAAAAATTCAAACTCCGCGCCGTAACCCAGACTACGTTTAGCGAAACCATCATTGCGGATCGTCTGGGCTTCTTTGCCGACGAGGGGATCGAGATTGAGTATGTCGGTTCTTTGGGGCAGGGGGTTTCCCAATACCAGGCGGTAGATCAGGGGTACATTGACGTGTTCACTCAGGGCCACCCGTCTGCTGTTGGGCAGGCCCGGCTTGCGGGGCTCAGGATCACCCAGGTTGCGCCGGGCTTTATAGACGATCCCGATAACCCGCATATCATGTACCTGGTACGCGAGGACTCCCCCTATCAGACTCTGGACGATCTGGGGCGGCTGGGCGCGCAGGTCGCCATGGGGGGTACGTTTAGCCCTTGCACCAACGGTTATCTGGTTTACTACCTGACCAGCAAGGGCTATGACCCCGATGAAAGCATAGAATTTGTAACCTTTGGCCGCTCCGGTACGGCGGAACAGGCGCTGGTGAACGGTCTAATCGATGTTACTACTTCCCATACCCCCTACGGCGGTGTTGCCCTGGCTGCGGGAGGCGTGCGGCTTCTGGCGAGAAGCTGGGATATTTTTGAAAGTCCCGGCGCAGGACTTGCGGCCCGGGGATTTTCGGACAAGTTCAGTGAAGAACACCCCGATGTAGTACAGGGCTTTGTCAATGCCATGTACCGCGCACGGGTGTTCATTGAAAACAACAACGAATATGCGCGGATCGTCGGCGGGGAATACCTGGGCCTTGATCCTGGCGAGATAAGCTCCAACAGTTACGACCAGAATAAAAACATCGATCCCAAATACGTGGAGGAATGGTGGAGAATCGCGGAGTTTATCGGCCTGTGGGAACACGGCGATATAGAGCCGGAAGAAGTGTACACCAACGCTTTTGTGCCGGAGGATATTCCCGAATCGGACTGGGCGATAGGGCGGTAGCCGGATGAAAGGACTGGGGAAAATAATGGGTAACGTGTTTTACAAGGTTATCGCCATTATTGTATTTCTTTTCATCTGGGAAATCGCCGGGCGTTTGGGCCTTGTCAACAAGGTGTTTCTACCGCCGTTTTCCAAGGTTCTTTCGGCTCTTGGCGCCCAGATAATGAAGGGAGAGCTTTGGAAACATTTTAGCATCAGCCTGCGGCGTTCCCTCCTTGGGTTCTGCCTGGGAGTAAGCATGGCGGTTCCCCTTGGGCTTGCCATCGGCTGGTTCAAGCAGTTTGGCAGGGTTATCTATCCTCTGCTCCAGGTGTTCCGTAACCTGCCCACCCTGGCCCTGCTGCCGGTGTTTGTCATGCTGTTCGGAATTGGTGAATTCTCCAAAACCATGGTAATTTTCTGGGGGGTTGTGTGGGCGACCCTGCTTAATACCATTTCCGGTGTGCGGAACGTGGACCCCCAGTTGATCAAGGCCGCCCGATCCATGGGGACCAAACCTCTAAGGCTTTTCGCTACCGTGGTTTTCCCCGCAGCCCTGCCCTATATCTTTGCGGGGATGAGGATATCCGCTACCACGTCCGTACTGATTCTAATTGCCGCAGAAATGATGGGCGCCAGCAAGGGGCTTGGGTTCGCGCTCTTTTTCTACGAGGCAAATTACAAGATCGCAGAGATGTACGCATACCTTGTGGTAATGGCGGTGTTCGGGACCAGCCTGAATTTTTCACTTGAAGCGCTGGAAAAGCGTAATTTCCGCTGGCGCGAAGAAATTGGCTCAACCTGAAAAAAGGAAAACACGAATGG
>JAISMQ010000168.1 GCA_031276685.1 Treponema sp.
GCGATACTTCAACCGTACTGGCGGGTACGCTGGCTGCCTTTTACAAACAAATACCCTTAGCCCATCTGGAAGCGGTGCTGCGGAGTGGAAACATACAATCACCATTCCCGGAGGAGGCAAACCGACTCCTTACCGGACATATCGCAGACTATCATTTTGCTCCAACCATTAAGGCGGTACAAAATTTGGCATTTGAGGGGATTACAAAAAATGTTTATCTTGTGGGGAATACCGTTATCGATGCCCTTTATATGGGGTTAAAAATCATAAAAAGTGCAGAAAGCCAGAAAATATCTCACTTTTTTTCATATCTTGATTTTTCAAAACGTATAATTCTTGTTACCGGGCATCGTAGGGAAAATTTTGGTGAAGGTTTTGAAAATATTTGTAAAGCGATTGCCTGTATTGCCAATGAATATAAAGATATACAATTCGTCTATCCAATGCATTTCAATCCAAATGTTCGTGAGCCTGTTAATCGCATTCTAGCGGGCCTGGAAAATATATTTCTTTTAGAGCCATTGGATTATCCCTGTCTTATATGGCTTATGGAGAAATGCTATTTTGTTCTTACCGATTCAGGCGGTATTCAGGAAGAAGCGCCAGCGCTTGGCAAACCTGTTTTGGTCATGAGGGATGTAACAGAACGTCAGGAAGGCGTAGACGCAGGAACCGCAATGCTGGTAGGCACGAAGACCGAAGCGCTTGTATCAGCAATGATCGAACTTCTGGAAAATAATGATATATATTCAATGATGGCGAATACAGTTAACCCCTACGGCGATGGTACTACCAGCAAACAGATTGTAAATATCTTAAGAAAAATATTGTAACCAAAACAAGCCAGAAAATTTATCCGCCAATTTCCTTGTCATATTTTTTGTTTTCTTCTTCCAGTAATTTTATCGTGCCATTCTGTTTTTCTATCTCCAGTTTCATTATTTCTTTTTGCAGCTCAAGCTCCTTTATTCTATTTCTCTGGGTCTTTTGCCTGTACGATAAAACTAGTGCCGTAATGGGGATTGACAATGCGACAAAAGGTATTAAAATGCCGATATACTGTAATATCATTGCTGGCCTCCGCTATAATTTCCAATTATACATTACCTTCTGTTATTAGTCCACAAATTATCCAGCAATTTAACCACGGCAAGCTTTACGGCGGCGGCGGCGAGGATTGCGCCCAGGGTGTCGAACAGCCAGTCCCATACATTGCAGTCCCTGCCGGGAACAAAGTACTGGTGGACTTCGTCGATAATGCCGTACAGCGATCCCAGGGCGGCGGTAAGGGCGGGGAGGCGCAGGCCGGGCCGCCGCCAGGTTTTCCGGGGGAACCACAGGGCAATGGCGGCGGCAAGGACGAAATACGCCAGAAAATGCTGAAACTTGTCGTATCCCAAAATACCCTTGGGCTGGGGCAGTATGGACCGGGAGGAAAGGTACCAGATTCCCGCCGCCACGGCGGGGGCGGGCAGTTTTAACGCGCATTTAAAAAAGCTGATGGAAGTCTCCTTGTGTTCCGGCGCCTGTCCGGGGGGTAGGCCGGTAACAGGCCCCCTCCTATTCAATAATCATAAGATCACGGGGGAAACGGTGCAGCGGCTCCGGGCCTTCCGGGCCGATAGCCACAAGGTTTTCGATGCGTACCCCCAGCCGGCCGCTTAGGTAGATGCCGGGCTCGATGGAAAACACCATTCCCGGCGTAATGGGGGTGGTTTCGCCCGGGGCCGCCGAGGGGCCTTCGTGGGTGTCGATGCCCAGGCCGTGCCCGGTACGGTGGGTAAAATAGGGGCCGTATCCGGCCTTCTCGATGACCGATCGGGCGGCATGGTCCACGTCGCCCAGGACATTCCCCGGCCGGGCCGCGGCTTCCGCCGACAGGTGGGCTTCCAGAACGGTGTTGTAGACTTTTTCAAATTCCGCGCCGGGTTTGCCAAAGTGGAAGGTCCTGGTGCAGTCCGTGTTGTAACCTTCCAGGCGGCCCCCAAAGTCAACCAGGAACCCTTTGCCGGCCTCGATGGGGCTTTGCCCGGTCATATAGTGGGGGACCGACCCGTTGGCCCCCGCCGCCACGATGGGTTCCCAGGCTTTAACGCCGGCGGCGCCGAGTTCCGCCACAAGCGCGTCGCGGAACTGGGTTTCCGTCTTGCCCAGCCAGTACCCGCCTTTGCCGATAAGCGCTGCCAGGGCCTGGTCCGCGGCCCTGCTTGCCCGGCGGATACGTTCAAGCTCCTGCGGGTCTTTGCGGAGCCGCAGGGAATCGGTAAGCGGGGAACCCAGCACAAAGCTGCTGCGGGGGAACTGTCCCGCCAGGGGCAGGGAAAAGAGCGCGGGGGTCTGCGCTTCCAGGGCGATTCGCGCGGCGGGCCAGTTCCGCTTTTCGACTTCCCGTCGCAGCAGGGCAAAGGGATCCTCCCCGTCTTTCCACAGCGCCGGTTCCCCGACCGGCGGGACCTGATCCCGGTAGAGCGTGTTCGCCAGCACAAAGGGCTCCCCCTCCGCGGGCAGGGCCAGGAGGAACAGCCGCTCGTCGCCGCCCAGGGCGCAGCCGGTAAGGTAAAACAGATTGGAGGAAGGGCCCGCCAAAAAAAGGCCGATGCCCCGTTTTTTCATTTCAGCCCGCACGTTGTCCAGGCGGGCGCGGTAAACCGTAGGTTCCATAACGTAAAAGGTATCCATAACGGCCGTTTTATGCTAGTATAGCCCTGCCCGTAAAAAACGGACGCGGGAACCAATCGCGTCCGCAGGTATTCAAAACGGGTATTCAAACAAATCAGGAGTGATAGTGCGTGATTACTGTTACCGATCTTAGCCTTGGTTTTGGCGAGCGCGTCCTTTTTAAAGATGTCAATCTTAAATTTACCCCCGGCAACTGCTATGGCATAATTGGGGCGAACGGCGCCGGAAAATCCACTTTTCTCAAGATCCTCTCCGGGGAAACCGAGTACGACCGGGGGGAAATTTCCGTCAGCTCCGGCCAGCGTATCGCGGTGCTTAGGCAGGATCACTTTGCCTTCGAGGAATACCCGGTTCTGGAAACCGTGATCATGGGTTACTCAAAACTCTACCGGATTCAAAAAGAGCGGGAGGCCATTTACGCCAAGGCCGATTTTTCCGAAGCCGACGGCATGAGGGCCAGCGAACTGGAGGCGGATTTTGCCGAGTTGGGGGGCTGGGAGGCGGAAGCGCAGGCGGGGCAGCTCCTTTCCGGCCTGGGCCTTGACGAGGCGGACCACGGCAAGATGATGAGCGAGCTTGACGAATCGGGCAAGGTCCGGGTACTTCTGGCCCAGGCCCTGTTCGGTAACCCGGATATCCTGCTTCTGGACGAACCTACCAACGGCCTGGACCTGGAATCCATTTCCTGGCTGGAAGAATTCCTTATCGGCTTCCCCAACACCGTTATTGTGGTATCGCACGATCGGCACTTTCTTAACTCCGTATGTACCCACATCTGTGACATAGATTTTGGCAGGATCACCGCGTATTCGGGAAACTACGATTTTTGGTACCAGATGAGCCAGATGCTCCAGCGCCAGGCGAAGGACCAGCAAAAAAAGAACGAGGAAAAGGCCAGGGAACTAAAGGAATTTATCCAGCGCTTTGCCAGCAACGCCAGCAAGAGCCGCCAGGCTACCAGCCGCAAGAAGGTGCTGGAAAAACTGGACCTGGAAAATGTCCACATTACCAGCCGCAAATTCCCCTACGTCGGTTTTAAGCCCGGCCGGGAAATAGGCAACAACGTGCTTAGGGTAGAAAAACTGTGCTTTGCGAATGAAGGGGCAAAACTGCTGGATGAATTTTCCCTTATTGTAAACCGGGGGGACAAGATTGCCTTTGTGGGGATAGAACACGCCGCCAAAAGCGCCCTGTTCGACATCATAGCCGGTGAAAAAAAGGCGGAATCCGGCGATGTGTACTGGGGCCAAACCACGGCCTTTTCCTACTTCCCAAGGGAAAATTCGGCTTACTTTAACTCCGGTCTTTCCATCACCGACTGGCTCAGGCAGTATTCGCCGGATCAGGACGAAACCTACGTGCGCAGCTTCCTGGGGCGTATGCTTTTTTCCGGGGACGAGGCCCTTAAACCCGTGAACGTTCTTTCCGGGGGGGAACGGGTGCGCTGTCTTTTAGCCAAAATGATGCTTTCCGGCGCCAACGTGCTTATTCTGGACGAGCCTACCAACCACCTGGACCTGGAGGCCATTACCGCCCTTAACGACGGGCTTGCCGCGTTTAACGGGGTAATCCTCTTTAATTCCCACGACCACGAATTTATCAACTCCATTGCCAACAGGATTATCGAGATTGTCCCCCCTGCGGGATCGGGCGCCAGCCGTTTCCATTACATCGACCGCATGATGCCCTTTGACACGTACCTTGCCGATGATTCGGTAAAAGAACTGCGCGCCCAGGCCTACCACCACGCGGAGCGGCTGCGGATATAGGGCGGGATTCGCCGGGTCTTACCTGATGTTGATGTAGTACCGCTCCAGGTAGGCTATGCGGCGGCGGGCTTCGTCGTAGCGGCGGCTTTGGGGGTATTCCCGGATAATCCGGCGGTAATAATCCAGCGCGGTACGGATATCCCTGGTGGGGCCGCTGGCCTCGTACAACT
>JAISMQ010000212.1 GCA_031276685.1 Treponema sp.
AGAAAGATGGGGTCGTTGAGGCTTTTCAAACTGGATACCTAGGGATTTGGGAGGGGAACTATCCGGTATGGAAGCGATACATACTCCGGTACTTGTTGAGGAGGCGATTCACTACCTTGCCCCCCGCGCGAAGGGGGAACTGATGGTGGACGCCACCCTGGGGGAAGGGGGGCATAGCCGCGCCTTCCTTTCCCGTTTTCCGGACCTCAGTATTATCGGCATCGATGTTGATCCCGCCATTCAGGAAATCGCCAGGGAACGGCTAAAAGAATTTGGGGAACGGATCCGGTTCCATTCGGGCTGGGCGCAGGATTTTTTCAAGGCGTATCCCGGGGAATTCAAACGGCCCAATATTATTTTAATTGACCAGGGGGTGAGCCTCTTTCATTACCATCGGTCGTCGCGGGGCTTCAGCTTCCGTAAGGACGAAGTTCTGGATATGCGGCTGGATCCCCGGCTGGGCCCGGGGGCGGCGGAGATTATCGCCACCCTGGGGGAACGCGAACTGGCGGATCTGCTGTTCAGGAATGCGGGGGAGCGGTACTCCCGCCGTATCGCCGGGGCGATTGTGGAGGCGAGAAAACAGGGGGCCCTCCGCTCAAGCCGCGCCTTGGGGGAACTGGTGGAACAGGCGGTTCCGGCGGCGTACCGCAACGGCCCGGTCCATGCGGCCACGAAGACGTTTTTGGCGCTGCGTATCGCCGCGAACAAAGAGCTGGACCGGCTTGGGGATCTTTTGGAAGCCGCCCTGCAAGTCCTGGAGCCGGGCGGCAGGCTGGGGGTGATCAGTTTTCATAGTCTGGAGGACCGTATTGTAAAGGGGTTCTTCCGGCAGAAGAGCGGGGTCTCTACCCGCCCTCCGGAAGCGCCGATAGATAGGAAGAACGGCCGTACCGTTGTTGTTCTAAGCCCCAAGGGGCTTGTCCCTACGGAAGCGGAAAAACGGGCCAACCCCCCGTCCCGAAGCGCCCGGCTGCGGGTGGCGGAAAAAATTCTTGACTAAGGACGAGCCATGATGAAACGGTATTTGCTGGTTTATTTCGTAGCGCTGACCATCCCGGCCATGCTGGCTCTGGTTTCCTGGCAGTCCGCCCGGTACATAGACCTTGAGCGGGAAACGGCCGCCCTTGAGGCCGGGCAGGAAGAATGGGTGGAAAGCAACAACCGGCTTATCGCGGTTATCGCCATGCTTTCGTCTTCGGACCGGATTGAACGTATCGCTCGGGATCAGCTTGGCCTGGGCCGTGTCGGGCCGGAAAACGTGCTGCAGATTAAAATAGCGGGGGAGGGGGAATTTTGATTTCCACGATGGACCGATCCGTACCAGCCCTCATGGATTTTGCCCGCCTGGGCGCGGCGGTTTCGGGCCGCGTCCTTGGCCCGCAGCGGCGGGGCTTCGGTTCGGTCTGTACGGATTCCCGGAAGGCAAAGCCCGGTTCCCTGTTCGTTGCCCTGGCCGGTTCCGTCCAGGACGGCCACCGCTACGTGGAGGCCGCCTTTAAGGCGGGCGCTTCCGGCGCACTGGTCCAACGCTCCGCCCTGGAAGATCCGGCCCTGCGCCTGGCGGAAACAGCGAAACGCTACGGCCGGACCCTTGTCGCCGCGGAGAACAGCCTGCGGGCGCTGCAGGACGCGGCTATGGCTTACCTGGAGGGCTTCCCCCGCCTGGTAAAAATCGGCGTGACCGGGTCCAGCGGGAAAACAACGACAAAGTCCATCGCTGCGGCGATTATCGGCGGGGAACGGGAAACCGTGGCGAACCCGCTGAACCTCAATTCCGAGACCGGCCTTCCCCTGGCGGTTTTTGAAGTACGGGATCGCCACCAGGTTGGGATTTTTGAACTGGGGATGAACCGGAAGCAGGAAATTGCGGAGCTTGCCCGCGTCCTAAAGCCGGTAATTGGCCTTGTTACAACGATAGGCCTTTCGCATATTGGCAGAATCGGCAGCCCCGAGGGGATTGCCTTAGAAAAAAAACAAATTTTTTTATACCAGAAAAAAGGCGACATCGCCCTTATCCCCTCGGACTGCCGGTTCAGGGATCTGCTGGCGGAGGGTATTGCGGGGACCCCGCGTTTTTACGGCCCCGGCAGCCTTGAGGGCCTGGGCCCCGTCCGGGATCTGGGGCTTTTGGGCAGCGAGATCGTGTGGGCGGGGGAGAAGGCCCGTTTTAGGCTTCCGGGGAAGCACAACCTTGCGGACGCCGTCGCGGCAATCGCCATTGCGCGGGAACTTGGGATCGGCGATGCCGCGATACGGCGGGGCCTGGAATCGGCGGAACCCCTGTTCGGGCGCAGCGAGGTTTTTACCGGGGCTATGACGGTAATCCGGGACTGTTACAACGCGAATCCCGAATCCACGGCGGCGGCCATAGATTTTTGCGATAGCCTGGGATACCCCGGGCGGAAAGTCTACGTCCTGGGTTCCATGCTGGAATTGGGGGACGCCTCCGCAGCGGCCCACCGGGATCTGGGCCTGGCCCTGGCCCGCTCCGCCGCGGATATGGTGTTCCTCTACGGCGGCGAAATGGAGCAGGCAGCCGCTGTCCTGGCGGAACAGGGCGGGGCGGGGCGGGGCTTTTTCCACACCAACGACATGGACAAACTTGGTTCCGCCCTTGGGGCCTATGTCGGG
>JAISMQ010000294.1 GCA_031276685.1 Treponema sp.
GCCCTCCTCAAACACCGGGATGTCAGCATCATCCTTGCCACCGGGGGGGAGGCCATGGTCCGGGCCGCCTATTCTTCGGGAAACCCCGCCATTGGGGTAGGCCCCGGCAACGGCCCGGCCTTTATCGAGCGCAGCGCCGACATTCCCGCCGCGGTGGGGATGATCCTGGACAGCAAGACCTTCGACAACGGCACCATCTGCGCCTCCGAGCAGTCCGTGGTGGTCGATGTTCCCATTGCCGCCGAGGTAGTCCGGGAATTTCAGCGTCAGGGGGCCTATTTCCTGAGCGAGGCCGAAAGCGCCAAACTCAAATCCCTTCTCTTCGCGGGGAACCGGATGAATCCTAAAATCGTCGGCAAAACGGCGGTTTATATTGCGGAAATGGCGGGGATAAGCGTTCCCCGGGAAACCCGGGTGCTTATTTCCCGCCAGACCGAGGTTGCCAAGGATAACCCCTACTCCCGGGAAAAGCTCTGTCCCGTCCTGGGATTTTACGAGGAAGATGGCTGGGAAAAGGCCTGTGAACGCTGCGTTGCCATTCTTGCCAACGAGGGGGCGGGGCATACCATGTGCATCCACAGCAAAAACGAGGCGGTTATCCGGGAATTTTCCCTGAAGAAGGCCGTCTCCCGGCTCCTGGTGAACACTCCCGGCGCTCTGGGGGGCGTGGGGGCTACCACAAACCTGGCCCCGGCCCTGACCCTTGGCTGCGGCGCGGTGGGCAAAAGCGCCACCAGCGACAACATTACCCCCATGAACCTGATCAACATCAGGCGGGTTGCCGTGGGTTGCCGCAGTCTGACCGATTTACGATCCCATGCCGGGGCGGTTCTGGGGAAACCCGCCGGAACTGTTTCGCGGGAAAACGTCGGGCCGGGGAAGATTCCGGAAAAGAGTGGCTCCAAAAAAGCGGATTTCACCAAAGAAGACGTGGAATCCATTACGGAAATGGTTATAGCGCGGCTTGCCCAAAGGGCGGCGGCGGATAAATAGTGTCTGTCGCTAATGTAGGCACATTATAGACAGACTACCTTGAAATAAGACAGTTCCAAAATCCGGCCCTTAAGGGCCATGATATTGAAACTGCCTCAATCAACCTGTAGGAGGGTAAAAAAAGATGGCTGAGACACTGTTGGCGCTTGGAATGGTGGAGACGAAGGGACTGGTAGCCTCGATAGAGGCCGCAGATGCCATGGTAAAAGCCGCGAATGTGGGGCTTATCGGCAAGGTCCATGTGGGCGGCGGGCTGGTTACGGTGATGGTCCGGGGAGACGTTGGGGCTGTCAAGGCTGCCACCGACGCGGGGGCCGCGGCAGCGGCGAAAATAGGCGAACTGGTATCGGTACACGTCATTCCCCGGCCCCATTCGGATGTGGAAAACATCCTGCCCACCTTTAAAACCTCCGACAAGTAATGCGGGTCATTACCCAGGCCGAATTGCGCGGCATGTTGCTGCCTGCGGCCTGTAAGGAGTACACACCGCCCCCTGGCGCTTTTGTAACGCCGGATGCGCGGGAGTATCTTGTTTCCCGGGGTATCGAGCTGAGGGAAGATCCCAAAGCGCCGGAAACCATGCCGGTAGAACCTATCCCCAAGCGGGGGAAGAGTACCTACGTGGATGCCGAAACCGGGGAGTTTTACGCCGAAAAACCGGAGCACATGACCCACCTGCGGGGGAATCTCCTGGTGCCAAAGACCCACCGGCGCATCGCCTTCCGGGGGGCCCTTGATTCCCTGGAGGCGGATGTGCTTGAGGCCGCCGTGTTAGCGGCGGATCAGGGTGAGGAAGAGATAAAGGGGGGGCTTGGGGAGATACTCCTCTGTCTGAGGGGGGTCATGTCCGCAGAGGTGAAAGAAACCCCCCTTGAAGCCCCGCGGCTGTTCGGCCTTTCCGCCGGGGAACTGCGTGAGCAAACCCACGATGTAAAGAGCGCCTTTGGGATAGCCCATCCAAACCCGGACTACACCATGGGCCCCTTGGCGGTACGGCTCAATACCCTGCGAACCCGTGTCCGGGGCGCGGAGCTTCTGGCGGTGAAGACTTTTTGTCCCCACAGCGAGTATCCCCGGAACGATATAATCCTTACTCTTAACCGCCTTTCAAGCGCGGTGTATTGGCTGTTTTGCCGTCATATTTCCCGAAGGAACCCGCAGGGAACGGGGGAAGCAATGGGAGAGCGGCGCAACAAGGGGAGTCAGCGTGGATAGAGAAGAGATCCGGAAAATTGTAGAGAAAGTCCTGGAAAAGAAAGGTCTCTACGGCGGAACCGGGGGGCGGGAGTCCTGTCCCGGCGCCCAACAGGCGGAGGGGCCGGCTATTCCGGTTGAAGTTTCGGCCCGGCATGTGCATCTTACCCAGGAAGCCCTGGATACCCTTTTCGGGCCCCGGGCGGGCCTTACGGAAAAACGGGCCCTCTCCCAGCCGGGGGAATTTTTGAGCGAAGAGCGGGTGCGGCTGATAGGCCCCAAAGGGGACATCGGCAATGTGGCTATCCTGGGGCCCCTGCGCAAGGCGGTACAGGCGGAAATCTCCCTGACCGACGCCCGGATCTTGGGGGTGGAGGCTCCTTTAAGGCTTTCGGGGAATCTTTCCGGGGCGGCGGATCTGTATATCGCGGGCCCGGCGGGAGTTCTCCACGCCAAAGGGGCGGCTATTGTCGCGAAAAACCATATCCACCTGCGCCCCCAGGATGCCAAGGCCCTGGGCGTTTTGGACGGTGCCAGTGTCCGGGTGCGGGTCAATACGGAACGGCCCCTGGTTTTTGAGGATGTGGCTGTCCGGGTGCGGGAGACCTTCATGCCCGCCATGCACATCGATTTTGACGAAGCCAACGCCTGCATGCCGGGAACGGGAACCAGGGCGGAGATTCTGGCGGCATGCGGCGCTGAAGAGCGGCAAACCGCCGGACGCGGCGGGCCGCTAGGCGAAGCTTCGTCTCCGGAAACCGCGCAGCGCCCTCCTGCGCTTCCAGCCTCCAAATCCCAAAAGCTCCTGGTTACCGAGGCGGAGGCGAAACGTTTAGTTGCCGGTCCCGGCGGGACCTTAAGCTTCCCCAAGGGAACCATCGTTACCCCTGCGGCGAAGGATGTGTTCTCGTATGCCGGCTGTCCTGTTAAGTTTGTATAGTGTAAGAGGCTTTCGCTAAATGACTGGATGAGAGAAATGGAACAGGAAGAAGAATATAAACCACAAAGGGCCATATTTCCTGGTTTTCTCCCTCCTTCGTGCGCCGCGAACCGAAGGTTCGACTTCGCCTTCGTGGTAAAATTCTTTAAAAATGCTTTTAGCCTAAGTAAGCTACTAGTTTGTAAAGGAGATCCCATGCAGATATGTAAGGTGATTGGCCATATTTGGAGCACCAAAAAAGAAGCTTCCCTGGAAGGGCTCAAATTCATGGTGGTTCAGGAAAAGAACGCCGCCGGAGGGCCCTTTGTCGCCGCAGATCTGGTGGGCGCGGGAGAGGGAGAGGAGGTTCTGGTGGTATCCGGCAGTACGGCCCGTTACGCGGTAAGGAACAATGTCCCCATTGACGCGGCCATTGTGGGTATCATAGACACCTACGAAACCGAAAAAGCCAGGAAGAAATGAACCTTCTCCAACTGGTTCTTGAGGCGGGGGTTGTGGGCTGCGGGGGCGCGGGCTTCCCCACCCAGGTAAAATACGCAAAACCGGCGGAACTGCTTCTCATGAACGGTGCCGAATGCGAACCCCTCCTGAGAACCGATCAGTACATTATGGCCCATTTTCCGGAAAGGCTCTGTACCGCCGCCCTGGCGGTGAAGGAGCAGTTGGGGGCAAAACGGGTCATCTTCGTGTTGAAAGAGCATTACCGGCAACAGATAGAAGCCTTAAAAAGCGCCGCAGCCGC